>NZ_JBFBCG010000058.1:0-51276 GCF_040683105.1 Streptomyces sp. NPDC051020
CCCGAAGACGCCCTGGACTGCGCCTGCGGCTTCTACCTCGGCGACCTGGCGCCCTGATCAACACCCCTCCACGAACTTGCGCGGGGCAGCACTAGGTACTGGCAGTACGCGGAACTGCCCGATCTCGATCTTCTGCGAGCCCGGTACGTCCGCCACACCTTCCCGCGCCACAGCCACGAGGGCTATGTCTTCGGCACCATCACCCGGGGCGTCGAGGACGTCGGGCTGCCCGGCGGCACCGTGCACGCGGGTCCTGGCAGCGTCGTCATGATCAATCCGGAGGTGCCGCACACCGCCCGGGCCGGGGCCCCCGAAGGCTGGGTGTACGCCACGCTGTACCCGTCCGCGCAGGTGATCAACGACATCGCGGCTGATACGACGCGGCTGCGCGGCACGGTCGGCTTCGCCGAGACCGGCGTCCTGGACCCGGAGGCGGCCCGGCTCATCGGCGAGGTGCACCGGGCGGCCGAGGAAGGCAATGCGCTCGCCGCCGACAGCATGCTGCGGATCATGGTCGCGCGGCTGCTCAGCCGCCACGGCAGCGTGCTGCCCGCCCGTGCTCCCCGGTCGGCCGGCGCCCAGGACGCGGAGCGGGCGCGTGCGGTGCTGGAGAGCCGCATGGCCGAGCCGCCGACACTGGAGACGTTGGCCGCCGAGCTCGGCACCAGCCCCTTCGCCCTGCTGCGTGCCTTCAAGAAGCAGTACGGGATGCCGCCGCACACATGGCTCACCGATGCCCGGGTACGGCGTGCACGGCGGATGCTCGATGCGGGCATCGCGCCGGCGGACGCGGCGGCACGGGTCGGCTTCACCGATCAGCCGCACCTCAACCGTCATTTCACCCGGATCGTGGGGGTGCCGCCCGGCGCGTACCAGCGCGAACGCGCAATAACGTACAAGACCGGTCCGGCTTCGTCCGCGTAGCGTTCCTGCCGTGCCAGAACAGACAGCATCCTCAAAGAGACTCGACGAGACAGCCGAGACCGCCGTCGGCGAGGTGAAGCCGGACGCGGCCGTCATCCGTGACGCGCTCGGCGTCGGTATCGCGGTGGGCCTCTCCGGCTTCGCCTTCGGTGTCACCTCGGCGGGCTCCGGTCTGAGCCTGATCCAGACCTGCGCGCTCAGCCTCCTCGTCTTCACCGGCGCCTCGCAGTTCGCGCTGGTGGGCGCCCTTGCCGCAGGCGGAAACCCGTACACCGCCGCCGCCGGTGCGTTCTTCCTCGGCGTACGCAACGCCTTCTACGGTCTGCGGCTGTCACAGCTGCTCGCCCTCCCACGCGCCGTGCGACCACTCGCCGCCCACTGGGTCATCGACGAGACGACCGCGGTGACGCTGCCGCAGCCCACCCGGCGGGCCGCACGGATCGGCTTCACCGTCACCGGACTCACCCTGTACGTGCTGTGGAACCTGACCACACTGCTGGGGGCGCTGGGCGCCGAGGCGCTCGGCGACACCGACACCTGGGGGCTGGACGCGGCAAGCCCCGCCGTCTTCCTCGCCCTGCTCGCTCCGATGCTGAAGAGCACCACGGAGCGCGTCACGGCCGCTCTCGCCGTCCTGCTCGCCCTGGGGGCGCTGCCCGTGCTGCCCGCGGGCGTACCGGTGCTGCTCGCCGCGCTCGCCGCACCCGCCGTCCTCTTCCTGATGGGACGCAGGAAGGCATCGGCCACGGACAGCCCGGCCAAGGACCCGACCACGACGGAGGACGCCCGATGAACGTATGGATAGCGATCGCCCTCACCGCCGCCGGCTGCTACCTCGCCAAGTTGCTGGGGCTGCTGGTCCCCGCGGGAGCACTGGAACGCCCGCTCGTACAGCGTCTTGCCGCACTCCTGCCGGTGGCGCTCCTGGCGGCTCTCACGGCGCAGCAGACCTTCGGGAACGGACAGGAGTTGGTGCTCGACGCCCGGGGTGCGGGGCTCGCCGCCGCCGCACTCGCCCTGGTGCTGCGCGCACCCTTCCTGGTGGTCGTGGGAGCTGCCGTCGTCGTCACGGCCGGGGTGCGCGCGCTCGGATAGCCAACCTGGCCGCACAGGCAGCGTGCGCGTCCGTCGCGCCCTGGCCCCAGCAGCCACCGGGTCGCTGCCCTGCCGCACTGCCCCGCCCCGGGGACCGACGGTGTGTCCGCCGCCCCATGGGCGTCGGAAGCGAACCGCGCCGCCCGGTCTCAGTGGAGGCTGCGGCCGTGGGCCCGCAGCGTCAGCAGCGCCTTGAGCGTTACCAAGGGGCGGCCCTCCAGGGCGGTGCCCGGTGCCCACTGTCGCCAGTTCACCGGCCAGCCGCCGTCCGCCTGCTGCTCCGTCGCCAGATGGTCGAGCGAGCGTTCCAGCTCCTCGTCGGTGAACCAGCGGCGCGCGAGTGATTCGGGGGTGCGGGCGTAGTCGTACGGGAAATGCTGCTCGCCCGGTGCGTACCCGGCCGCCACCGGGTACTCCGCACGCCGCTCCGGCTCCAGTACGGCCAGCCGCTGTTCCCGTACCAGCCGCCCGAGGCGGTCCGTCGCCGCCTCCGCCCGTGCCCGGTCCGGAGCGCCGTCGAGGAAGGCGACCGCGGCTTCGATCTCGTACGGATGCGACTTCTCCAGCGCGTCGACCGCCGCCCAGCAGAAGTCGGTGGCCCGGAACAGCCAGGCGTGCCACACCGCGTTGCGGTGCAGCAGTCCGACGGCGGGGCCGGTGGCCAGCAACTGGGGCGGAGGGTCATCGACGATCGGGATGAACGGCGCGGCCGGATAGCCGCGCTGCGAGGGGAGAAGTGCCGGCAGCGCCCCCTCCTTGGTCGACACATCGGTCAGGAAGCGGCAGATCCGCTCCACCCGCAGGCCGCTGCAGCGCCCGATGGAGTCCAGGACGCTGAGCGCATGGGCCGTGTGCAGCGGCTGGCTGACAGGGCCCCGCAGATCCGGTTCGAGTGCGTGACCATATCCGCCGTCCTCATTGAGATAGGCGGCGAGCGCGGTCTCCACCGCGTCCGCACCCCCTCCCAGGAAGTGATGGGCGAACCGCCGCTGCTCGAGGACGCGGGCCGTGAGCCAGATGAACTGCTCAGCACGCTTGAGGGGGCTTGCTCCTGTTCCGGCCATGGACCGACCGTAGGCCGGTAAGCGCTTTCGACAATGCGTAGCGGCGCGGCTGCACTCTCAGGAGCGGGATACTGAAGTCATGCGGTTGACGATTTTCTGGGAACGGATGGCGGACCACTTCGGTGCGGGGTACGCCGACTCCTTTGCGCGCGACCATGTGATGGCCGAGCTCGGCGGGCGTACGGTGCACCAGGCGCTGGCCGAGGGCTGGGAAGCGAAGGACGTCTGGCGCGGTGTCTGCACGGCGGTCGGCATCCCCGCCGACAAACGCTGACGCCGTGCCCGCCCACCGCTGGACCTCAGCTGTTCCGGGGGCGGGCGGCCGGCTGTCACAGCCGTAGGCGAGACTGGGTCCGTGGCACCGACAGACGAGACAGCCCAGACCCAGCCGCCCTTGACCCGGCCCGTCCCGCCGGCCGCGCCATCGACCCCGCCTTCCGGCAGCGGGTCGGCTCGAATGCCCGCATGGCTGCCGCGAGCCATGGTTCTCGCCCTGGCGCTCTACGCCTGCTTCCAGCTCGGCAGTTGGGCGTTCCACCAGCTCATCGGGCTGTTGATCAATATCCTGATCGCCTTCTTCCTGGCGCTCGCCATAGAGCCTGCGGTGAGCCGGATGTCGGCGCGTGGTGTGCGCCGCGGTCTGGCCACCTTCCTGGTCTTCCTCGTGGTGCTGATCGCCGTGGCCGGGTTCGTCGCGCTGCTCGGCTCGATGCTCGCGGGCCAGATCGTCGACATGGTCGAGGAGTTTCCCAAGTACCTCGACTCGGTGATCAACTGGATCAACCAGAATTTCCACACCGATCTCTCCCGGGTCGAGGTTCAGGACAGCCTGCTGCACTCCGACTGGCTGCAGAAGTACGTCCAGAACAGCGCGACCGGTGTGCTCGACGTCTCGACCACCGTGCTCAGCGGGCTCTTCCGGCTGCTGACGATCTTCCTGTTCTCGTTCTACTTCGCGGCCGACGGTCCCCGGCTGCGCCGCGCCTTGTGCTCCACGCTGCCACCCGCCCGGCAGGCCGAAGTGCTGAGGGCCTGGGAGATCGCGGTCGACAAGACCGGCGGTTTTCTCTACTCGCGTGGACTGATGGCGCTCATCTCCGGGATCGCGCACTACATCCTGCTGGTGATCCTCGGTGTGCCGTACGCCCCGGCGCTCGCGGTCTGGGTCGGCCTCGTCTCGCAGTTCATTCCCACGATCGGTACGTATCTGGCGGGCGCCCTGCCGATGCTGATCGCGTTCACCGTCGACCCCTGGTACGCCCTGTGGGTACTTGGATTCGTCGTGATCTACCAGCAGTTCGAGAACTATGTGCTGCAGCCCAAGCTCACCTCGAAAACCGTGGACATTCATCCGGCGGTCGCCTTCGGATCGGTCATCGCCGGTACGGCTCTGATGGGCGCCGTGGGCGCGCTCATCGCGATCCCGGCCGTCGCCACACTGCAGGCATTCCTCGGTGCCTATGTGAAGCGCTACGACGTGACGGACGACCCGCGGGTGCATGGACGGCATCTGTGGCGGCGCGGCGAGTCGGTGCTCCCACGGCCGCGAGGCGTGGCGACCCGGGCTCCGGGGGGCGACGGTGACGCGGATTCCGAGCGACCGAACGTCCCGGATCCGCAGGCCTGAAGCGACAACCGGACGGTAGGTGGCCCGGCAGGCTGCGTCGCGCGCGGTGCGGGAGCGCGGGTCGCGGAGGCGTGGGGGTGCGGTCCGCAGGCGGGCTCAGCGACAGCCCGCTATGTCGGCCGGCAGGCCCGCGTCCTGGACCTCGGGGACGTGCCGCCAGGCGTCGGGACGCCTGCTGTCGAGGTCGCTGAAGCCGTAGGCCCGCGCCAACTGCGCGCCGGACAAGAAAATTGCCCGTTCCAGCGTGCGACCTCCGGGTCCTGCGCGAGCGCGGCCACTGCCCGGCCGACGAATGCGGGACTCTCGGTGATGGCGAAATGCGGCGCCTGGATGATCGCGTCGTGCCGGTTCGCCTCGGCGGCGGCTGCGGTCTGAATCGATGGTCTCCGGAGGGTTCCTTTCCGACTCATCGGCGACTCATCTCCGACCGTTGGGTCCCAGTCGTCCGCCCGGTCACGCGGACAGTCGCTCCGACCGCTCCCGACTGAACGGCGATGCCTGGGCCCGCACCGCGCGTGGCGCCGACGACCAGGGCCGCTCTTTCTGTCGGTCATGTGCCCATACAGCCGGAATTCAGCATGAGGTCGACCACGTTTTCTTGACTCCCCAAGTGTGTGATGCTAGAGGGCTACTCTGGGGGCGGGTCGGTCCGGCGCGGTGCGCTTGACACTGAAATCGAACATCCATTCTCATGGGATTCCGGCCGGGTTTTCCCGGGCCCGACCGTGGAGTTGTCCACAGGCCGGGAGGACGTCGAGGCCCATTGTCAGTGGCAGGGGTTAGCGTCTTTGACGTGAAGCGATCGACTCAAGCAAATCGGGTGGAACCCATGGCAGGAACCGACCGCGAGAAGGCGCTGGACGCCGCACTCGCACAGATTGAACGGCAATTCGGCAAGGGCGCGGTGATGCGCCTCGGTGAGCGGCCGAACGAGCCCATCGAGGTGATCCCCACCGGGTCGACCGCACTCGACGTCGCCCTCGGCGTCGGCGGACTGCCGCGCGGCCGTGTGGTGGAGGTCTACGGGCCGGAGTCCTCCGGCAAGACGACACTGACGCTGCACGCGGTGGCGAATGCACAGCGGCTCGGTGGCTCGGTGGCCTTCATCGACGCGGAGCACGCCCTCGACCCCGAGTACGCGAAGAAGCTCGGCGTCGACATCGACAGCCTCATCCTGTCCCAGCCGGACAACGGTGAGCAGGCGCTCGAGATCGTGGACATGCTGGTCCGTTCGGGCGCTCTCGACCTGATCGTCATCGACTCCGTCGCGGCGCTCGTGCCGCGCGCGGAGATCGAGGGCGAGATGGGTGACTCGCACGTGGGTCTGCAGGCCCGTCTGATGAGCCAGGCGCTCCGCAAGATCACCAGCGCGCTCAACCAGTCCAAGACCACCGCGATCTTCATCAACCAGCTCCGCGAGAAGATCGGCGTGATGTTCGGCTCCCCGGAGACCACGACCGGTGGCCGGGCGCTGAAGTTCTACGCATCGGTGCGCCTTGACATCCGCCGCATCGAAACGCTGAAGGACGGCACCGACGCGGTCGGCAACCGCACCCGTGTCAAGGTCGTCAAGAACAAGGTCGCACCGCCGTTCAAGCAGGCCGAGTTCGACATCCTCTACGGCCAGGGCATCAGCCGCGAGGGCGGCCTGATCGACATGGGCGTGGAGCACGGCTTCGTGCGCAAGGCGGGCGCCTGGTACACGTACGAGGGCGACCAGCTCGGCCAGGGCAAGGAGAACGCCCGTAACTTCCTCAAGGACAACCCCGACCTCGCCAACGAGATCGAGAAGAAGATTCTCGAAAAGCTGGGCATCGGCGTCAGGCCGGACGCGGCACTGGGTGCCGAGCCCGGTGCGGACGCGGCGGGCGGCGCTGCGGCTTCGGCCGACGGCGCGAAGTCGGTGCCCGCTCCGGTCAGCAAGGCCAAGCCGGCCAAGGCTGCGGCGGCCAAGAGCTAGACCGTGACGCGTCGTACGGAGTGGCCGGACAGCGCTGTCGGCGCCGGTCCCGGCCCAGGAGTCGCCGGGCGCACGGCCGATTCCGCGCCCGAGTCCGCATACGGGCTGGAGGCCGGTCCCGGTCACGGCACCGGCTCGGGCGGGCGATTCGGTAAGGGGGCGGACCGTCGTGCCCGCTCCCGCTCCAGGAACAGCGGCTCCCCTTCCTCGTCGAGGGCCGAGAAGGGGGAGCCGCGAGACCCGGTCGAGCAGGCGCGCAATATATGTCTGCGGCTGCTCACCGGGACCCCGCGCACCCGCAAGCAGCTTGCGGATGCGTTGCGTAAACGCGAGATCCCGGACGAGGCGGCCGAAGAGGTGCTGTCGCGTTTCGAGGACGTCGGGCTGATCGACGACGCGGCGTTCGCGGACGCCTGGGTGGAGTCCCGGCACCACGGCCGGGGGCTGGCCCGCCGCGCTCTCGTCCGGGAGTTGCGGACCAAGGGGGTGGACTCGGCGGTGATCGACGAGGCCGTCGGACAGCTCGACTCCGAGCAGGAGGAGGAGACGGCCCGCGAACTCGTCGCGCGGAAACTCCGCTCCACTCGCGGACTGGACCGCGACAAGCGGCTGCGCCGCCTTGCGGGCATGCTCGCGCGCAAGGGGTACGGGGAGGGGATGGCCCTGCGTGTGGTGCGCCAGGCGCTCGAAGCAGAGGGCGAGGACACGGAAGGCCTGGACGAGCCGTTCTGACGGCGTTGCTATCGGGATGTGCGGGGCTGCATACACAGGGGGTGTGTACGCAGCGGATGTACACGGCGCGGGCGTTGAGCGCAGTGGGCGTGCACGGTGACGGTGTGCATGCTGGGTTGCTGCGGGCCGGGGAGGCGCGGCGGTCACTGTCCGGCATGTGAGGCGCGGCGGATGGTGGCGTCCAGCAGGGCCACAGCATCCGCCGCGGTGCGGCCCGGGTGTCGGTTCCAGGGGCCGATCAGGTCGGTCCAGCCCTGCGAGCGAAGCTCGGCGACGATCCAGGCGCCGGCCCGGTCCACGGTGTCGAGGGAGCCGTAGCCCAGGCGGTGTGCGGTGAGGAGGGCGCCGCAGACGCACCGGGCGCCGCGGGCGTTCCGCAGCCGGTACGGGGTGTTCTGCCAGCCCCACTCCATCAGGATCTGCCGCGCGTAGGCGAGGTGGGTGGAGGGCCGCAGTTCGGGCTGCCCGATGCGGCGCCAGCTGTGGAACCGGTCGGGGAGGATCGCGCCGAGGCGTCCGGGGAGGGGACGCTCGCGTGGGGCGGCCGGGGGCACGGAGCGGATCGAGTCGGCGATCAGCTGATCAACGGTCACGGACAGCAGATCACGCCAGTCGGCCGGATGCCGGTCCGCCGGGTGCGGCACGGAGCCAGGTGAGGCAGCACGCACCGGTTCGGGGACGGTGATGTCCCAGCCCGTGACGATCTGCTGCCAGGCCTCCGTGTCATGGAGGCGGACGGCCTGACGGTCGAGCTGGTCGGGTGTGAGGGCGGTGGTCGGCATCTGCGTGGCATCTCCGTCATATCGGTCCCTTGTATGAGGTGAATGTCTGCCTTGTGATGAATGTGCTCCACCGGGGTGAGCCATTCGGGTGCGTGCCGGGTCGGATCCCGGTCGGTCCCGGGTCGGTTCCAGAGCGGTTCCGAGGGAAGGCGGGACAGCGGCTCCCGGGGGAAAACTCCCGTACGAAGACGCCGACAGGCTCCAGTGCCCAGGTATCTGTGCACAGAGCACTGTGTGACGCATGGCAGAAAAGTCCGGTGGCACCGACATCACAGAGCTGGCCGCTCTCGCAACGCTCGCACAGCCGAGGCGGCAGCAGATCCTTCAACACCTCACCCTGCACGGCCCCGCGACGTCCGCGATCCTTGCCCGCGCCCTTGGGCTGAACACCGGGTCCACCAGCTACCACCTGCGCGAACTGGCCAGGTACGGCTTCGTGGAGGACATCCCCGCCGAGGAGCCGGACGGGCGTCGGGCGAGGTGGTGGCGGGCCGTTCCCGGCGACCGCCGTTTCCCGCCCCGGTCCCGCCAGAGCCCCGAGGTGCGGCTCGCGATGGACGAGCTGAACCGCCATGCGTACGCCGCCGACCTCGCCCTCTTCGAGCAGCTTCAGCGCGACAGGGGCGAACGGGGCGAGTGGGCCGACGCGTTCCCGTACTCGCGCGGCACCATCCGGCTCACGCTCCCCGAGCTCCGCGCGTTCTTCGAGGAGTACATCGCCCTCATGAACCGCTACAAGCGGTCCGACGCCGACACTCCGCCGGGCGCTCGCACGGTCCACACCCGGCTGCTCGCCTTCCCGGCCCCGCCCCTTGCGGCCGACAACCACATGAGAGAGACGGACGCATCATGATGCTGCGCTACGCCCTGCAGACGATCCGAGACCGCAAGGGCGGGTTCCTCGGCGCCCTGGTGGCCCTGATGTGCGCCGCTGCCCTTGTCACCGCCTGCGGCACGCTTCTGGAGACCGGTCTGCGCGGACGGATCGCGACCGAGCGCTATGCCGCGGCTCCGCTCATCGTCTCCGCCGACCAGAATGTTCACCAGACCACCGTCAAGCACAAGGGCAACGGGAAGACGAAGGTCAAGCGCAAGGCGAAACCCGTCGCTGAGCGCGCCTGGCTCCCCGCAGCCACCGCGGACCGGATCCGGAACGTGGACGGCGTACGCAAGGTCGTCCCCGAACTCACCTTCCTCGCTGTGCCCGTTGCCCAGTCCGCCGGCAAGGCCACTCCATCTTCCCCGCCTTCCTACGGACACTCCTGGGCCTCCGCCTCCCTTACGCCCTTCGCTCTCACCGCAGGCCGTTCCCCCGTCTCCGCCGACGACGTGGTGATCGACGGGGGTCTCGCCGAGCGAACCGGCCTGAAGCCCGGAGACCGGCTCACCGTCCAGTCCACCGGCGCTGCCCGCCCGTACCGCATCAGCGGTGTCGCAGCCCCGGCCCACCGCGGCGACCTCCGGCAGCAGACCACCCTCTTCTTCTCGGGCGCCGAGGCCGCCCGCCTCTCCGCCCGTCCCGGTCAAGTCACCGCCCTCGGTGTGGTGCCCGCGCCGGGCACGAACCTCGACCGGCTGAAGCGGCAGGTGGAGCAGGCGCTCAGGGGCACCACCGCGCAGGTGTCCACAGGCGACGACCGCGGCCCCGTCGAGTTCCTGGATGCCGCGGGCGCCCGGATCAAGCTCGTCTCCATGGGCGGTGCGATGGGTGGCACCTCACTCCTCGTCGCGATCCTCGTGGTCGTCGGCACCTTTGCGCTCTCCATCCAGCAGCGCCACCGTGAACTGGCCCTGCTGCGCGCCATCGCCGCCACACCGCGCCAGGTCCGCCGCCTTCTCGGGCGTGAGGCGCTGGTCGTCGGGGCCGTGGCCGGCGTGCTTGGCTCGCTCGCCGGACTGCCGCTCGCCGGCTGGCTCCACAGTCGATTCATCGATATGGGTGCGGTCCCACCGTCGCTGGAACGCACCACGGGCATCTTCCCGGTTCTCGCCGCCCTCGCCGTCACGCTTCTCGGCGCCTGGGCAGCCGCCAGGATCTCCGGCCGCAGGATCGCCCGTATCCGCCCTGGCGAGGCCATGGCCGAGTCCACGGTCGAGCGCGAGCGGCCGGCCACGGTCCGGATTGCCGCAGGTCTGGTGTTGCTCGCGGGCGGCGGAGCGCTCGTCGCCTTACTCGGCAGCCTGCGCACCGAGGCGGCCTCGACTCCCGTCACCTTCCTGGCCGTTGTGGTGCTGGCCACGGCCGTGTCGCTACTCGGACCGCTGCTCGTCAAGATGGCGGCGGCACTGCTCGCGGGCCCGCTCCGGCTGACCGGTTCCGGGGGCACTCTCGCCACCGCGAACATCCGTGGAAACTCCGTCCGGATGGCCGCCGTCGTCACCCCGCTCACCCTGCTCATCGCCATGACCTGCACGGTTCTCTTCGTTCAGCCGACCCTCGGTGACGCCGCCCGCGCCCAGGCCCGCGAAGGAACCCGTGCCACCTGGGTCCTCTCCTCGCAGGGGCCCGGGGTCCCGTCCGCCGCCGCCGAGACCGTGCGCAGGACACCAGGTGTGACGGCCGCTACCGAGGTCGTACGGACCACGGTCAGGGTCGGCCTCGAGAAGGTCACGGCTCAGGGCGTCACCCAGGCCGGTCTCGCCCAAACCTGGGACCCCGAGGTGACCAGCGGCTCGCTTGCCGGCTTCGCCGCCCGTCCCGGCACCGCTGCAATCAGTGAACTTGCCGCCGAACAGCTGGGGCTGCACGCCGGCAGCGAGCTGGCAGTGCACCTCGGTGATGGCACACCCGCCACCCTCACGGTCGCCGCGGTCTACACCCGCGGCCTCGGTTTCGGCGATCTGACCCTGCCCCACGACCTGATGGCCCGTCACATGGACAACCCTCTCGCTGCCACGGTCCTGGTCGCCGGAGACAGCGACCGCAGCCGGCTCGTCGCCGCTCTGCGGAAGTTCCCCGGCATCGCCGTGCTCGCCCCTGCCACCGCAGACCGGGTCCAGGCGGACCGGCAGCAGCAGAACGCAGAGGTCAACTATCTGGCCATGGGCCTGGTTCTCGCCTTCACCGCGATCGCGGTCGTCAACACCCTCGCCATGTCGGTGTCCGAGCGGATCCGGGAGTTCGCCATGCTCCGGCTGGCCGGTGCCACTCGCCGCCAGGTCCTGCGGATGCTCCGCATCGAAGCCCTGTCGGTTCTGCTGATTGCCGCCGTCCTCGGCACCGGCATCGCCCTCGCCGTGCTGACCGCCTTCAGCATCGGCATGACCGGCAGTGCGGCGCCCACCGTCCTGCCGTCGGTGTACGCGACAGTCGTGGGCGCAGCCGCACTGCTGGCACTCGTCGCCTCGACGCTGCCCGGCCGGCTGGCACTCACGGTCAGCCCGGTGGAGGTGGCGACGTCCAAGCAGTGACACTGCGGGCCGGTGGCGGGCGGAACAGCACAGGGAGCAGTGCGGCCGGGCCCGCCACCGGTCAGGCGCCGACCGGCAGCCCCGCCGCCCGCCACGCCTGGAACCCGCCAATCAGATCGGTCGCCCGGTGCAGCCCCAACTGCCTCAAGGACGCGACCGCGAGACTCGACGCGTACCCCTCGTTGCAGACCACCACCACCTGCAGTTCGTGGCTGACCGCCTCCGGCGCGCGATGGCTTCCCTGCGGGTCGAGTCTCCACTCCAGCTCGTTGCGCTCGACGACCAGCGCCCCCGGAATCAACCCGTCCCGCTCGCGCAGCGCCGCGTAGCGTATGTCCACCAGCAGGGCGCCGTCCGCGGCGGCGGCGATCGCCTCGTGCGGACCGATGCGGTCGTATCCGGCCCGGACCCGCTCCAGCAGTTCGTCGATCCCCACCCGCTCCGCACCGTTGTCGTGCTCGTCGCTCACTGCCAGTCCTCCGGGCGTTCGATGTGCTCAAGACGGAGTAGCGCACCGCTACGGCTGTAGCGCCTGATCTGCGGCAGCGGCGGATAGTACGCATGGACCGAGACCGCGTGCTCGGTGCCGGATTCGTTCAGCACCTCGTGCACATGGTGCCGGCCGAACGCCCTGCCCCGGCCGGTCGTCAACTGCCAGGACTGGTCGACGCCTTCGGCCAGTTCGAGGGTTTTCCAGTCGTCGGCGGGCAGCCTGGCCGCGAGTGAATGCTCTGTGAGCGTGCCGGTCGCGGTGGTGAAGGCGCCGATCGAGCCGGCATGGTCGTGCCAGCCGGTGCCGGTGCGCGGCGGCCAGCCGATCAGCCAGGCCTCGCTGCCGCCGGGGCCGTCGAGCCGGATCCAGGTGCGGCCCTCGGGATCGAGGGGGAGCGAGGCAATCAGACCGGGGTCCGCCGCCGTACGGTGGACGAAGTCGAGCAGTTCTGCAGCCGTGGGACCGGCACCGGAGTCAGGGCCGGAAGAAGGCGTGCGTACAGAAGGCGGGGGAGAGGCAGACAAGGGGACCGCCCTGAGAGTTCGCGCGTGATGCCCGGCGTGCGACAGAGGGCACGCCGCGGCAGGGAGAGGCGGTTCAGCAGGACGGGCGACACACACAGCCCGCATAGCGGACGAGGTCCATATGGACCCTCCGCCACAGGCGCACATCGGTGTCGGTCACATTTCGGAGTACACCATGTGCTGCCCGTGGCGGTCAATTGATGTCTGCGGTCTGGTCGGAGCGCACGGAGGCACGTGGCGCGCCGCCGCGCACCGCGTCCGCCGCAGCGAAAAGTTCCGCGGGCCGGACCCCGCCGAACGATGCCACCAGATGTCCGTCCGGCCTGATCAGCAGCACTGTATGGGCAGGGGCACCCGGGTAGGCCTCGGTCACCAGCAGCTCCCCCTTCACCGGCAGGGCGTCGACCGACTCGACGAGCCGGGGCATCACCCCCGCGGTCAACCAGTGGCGCCGGTCCCACACCCCGGTCCCCGGAGCGACCAGCACGACCAGCAGACGGCCCCGCCCCAGCCGCTCGCGCAGCCGTACGGTCGTGCCGTCGGGCGCCGTCACCCGTACATCGTCGACCGGTGCTCCCGGGGGCGTACCCACCGATGTGTGCGCCTCGGCGTACGCAGGCGCAAGGGGGGAGTGTGAGTACGAGGGGGGCGCACCCAGTGGGCCGCACCCCAGGTGACCGTCGGCGAGCAGTGAATCGTGCCCCCGTGCGCTCCCGGGGACGATGCTCCGTAGCCCTCCGCCGCCGCGCAGTATCGGCAGCGACTGGTCCGCCGCGCGCAGACGGGAGGCGACCGCGGCCCGCCGCTCGGCCTGGTAGCTGTCGAGCAGCACGTCGGAGGCGCCGTGATGCCAGGCTTGCGCCAGCTTCCAGGCCAGGTTCTCGGCGTCCCGCAGCCCTTCGTCGAGCCCCTGCGTACCGAGTGCACCGAGCAGATGGGCGGCGTCCCCGGCAAGGAAGGCCCGCTGGACCCGCCAGCGCCGAGCCAGCCGGTGATGCAGCGTGTACACGCCCGTGTCCAGCAGTTCGTACGGCGGGGTCTCGCCGCCGCACCAGCCCGCGAGAGTGTCCCGCACCCGGGTGATCAACGCGTCGGGGGTGACGAGCTCGCCGCGTGGCGGGAGCAGCCAGTCCAGCCGCCACGCACCGTCCGTCAGCGGGCGCGCGGTGACTTCGGCGCCCCCGGTGCGCCACGGCGGCAGCCGGTGCAGCACTGCCTCGCCCGGCCAGGGCAGTTCGGTGCGCAGTGCGGCGACGGCGTGGCGTTCCACTGCTGTGCGCCCCGGGAACCGGACGTCCAGGAGCTTGCGGACGGTGGATCTGGCGCCGTCGCAGCCGACCAGGTAACTCCCGCGCCACCAGGTCGAATCGGGTTCCCTGGTGTGCACCGTGAGCCCGGCCGGATCCTGCTCCAGAGTGTCGATCCGGCTGAGCGGCGCCATGTGCACCAGCTCCTGCCCGGCGACCGCGGCCCGCAGCCCGCGCATCAGGGCGTGCTGGGGCAGATGGAGCGGGGCCGAGAGCGGATCACCGTACGGGGAGTCCTCGCCGAGGCGCAGTTCGCGTACGAGCTGCTTGCGGCGCATGGAGCGCCAGCCCGTCCACTGGGCGCCCTCGTTCCGGAGCGCCTTGCACCCGAGCCGCTCCACCAGGGCTGTGGTGTCCTCGCGCAGCACCACCGTCCGGGCGGGACGGGTCTCGCCCCTCCCCGGATCCTCGTCGAGGACGACGGAGGGAACGCCCTGCGCGGCGAGGGCGAGCGACAGCGTCAGGCCCACAGGCCCGGCGCCGACGACAATCACCGGGTCCACGGCGCGACTCCCTGGGCCCGTGCGGTCGGGAGAGCGGTGGCGGAAGCGGGGGCTCGGTCGGCGATCACAGAACGTATGCAACCCACTGCCGGTGCTTGCGTCAAGTGACACCCGAGCACGGCGAGGGGCGCCGGTGCATGCACCGGCGCCCCTGCGCAGAAATTACCGACGAACCGTCAGACGGCGCGTCCGTCGTCGACGACGAGCGCCGGCGTGCCGATGGTCTCCAGACCACCGGCGGGTGCGGCGCCCGTGCTCTTCTTGCCGCGCCGCAGCCGGCCCTCCAGCCAGCCCGCGAACGAGGTGAGCGCGAAGTTCACCACGATGTACAGCACGGCGACGATCGTGAAGCACGCGATGGTGTTCGCACCGTAGTTCGCGCTCATCGGACGGACCGAGGCCAGCAGCTCCGGGAAGGTCAGCACCGCACCGCCGAGGGCGGTGTCCTTCACGATGACGACGATCTGGCTGACGATCGCGGGCAGCATGGCCGTCACCGACTGCGGCAGCAGCACGTACAGCATGGTCTGGCCCTTGCGCATACCGATCGCCTTGGCCGCGTCCGTCTGCCCGTTGGGGAGGGACTGGATTCCGGCCCGCACGATCTCGGCGAGCACGGAGGCGTTGTACAGCACCAGACCCGTGACCACGGCGTACATCGGGCGGGAGTCGCTGCTGATGGTCGTGTACTCGGAGTACGCCGCGTTCGCGGTGATCATCAGAATCAGCACCGGGATGGCGCGGAAGAACTCCACGACCACGCCGGCCGGCATCCGCACCCACCGGTGGTCCGAGAGCCGTCCGATACCGAACAGGGCGCCCAGCGGCAGCGCGATGACCAGGGCGAACGCCGCTGCCTTCAGGGTGTTCTGCAGACCCGGCCAGATGTAGGTCTGCCAGGGCTGGGAGCTGGTGAAGAACGGCTTCCACTTGATCCAGTCGAGCTGGTGCTTGGCAGCCAGACCGTCGTACACCCACCACACGGCGGCAGCGGCGACGAGCAGGAACAGGACCGTGTAGACGATGTTGCGCTGCTTGGCGCGCGGCCCCTGGGCGTCATAGAGGACGGAAGTCATCGCTTCACCGCCACCTTCTTGCTCACCCAGCCGAGGATCAGGCCGGTCGGGAGGGTCAGACAGATGAATCCGAACGCGAAGACGGCGGAGATCAGGATCAGCTGCGCCTCCTTCTCGATCATGCCCTTCATCAGGTATGCGGCTTCGGCCACGCCGATCGCGGCGGCGACCGTGGTGTTCTTCGTGAGCGCGATCAGAACATTGGCCAGCGGGTTGACGACCGAGCGGAAGGCCTGCGGAAGGATGATCAGCCGCAGCACCTGAGTGAAACTCAGTCCGAGGGCGCGTGCCGCCTCCGCCTGGCCGACCGGCACGGTGTTGATGCCCGACCGGAGCGCCTCACAGACGAACGCGGAGGTGTAGACGACCAGCGCGAGCACCGCGAGCCGGAAGTTGATGACCTTGAAATCGCTGGCCCCGAGCTGGATGTTGAGCGTCTGGAAGAGACCCAGCGACGAGAAGACGATGATGACGGTCAGAGGGGTGTTCCGGATGACGTTCACATAGGCGGTGGCGAAACCGCGCATCAGAGGGACCGGGCTGACCTTCATGCCGGCCAGCAGCGTTCCCCATATGAGGGAGCCGAGGGCGGAGTAGACGGTGAGCTGCACCGTCACCCAGAAAGCCCCCAGCAGGTCGTAACCTTCAAGAAAGTCGAACACGATCTCCCGCGCTTCCGCGTGTAGGAGGGCATGGCGCGCCGCCGTTCACGGACGGCGCGCCGGGTCAGCCCTGCTTCACTTGACGATGTTGCCGATCTTCGGGGCCTGCTCGTTCTTGTAGTTCGCCGGACCGAAGTTGGCCTTCACCGCCTCGTCCCAGGAACCGTCCGAGACCATCTTGGTGAGCGCGTCGTTGATCTTCTTCTTGAGGTCGGCGTCGCCCTTCTTCAGGCCGATGCCGTAGTTCTCGTTGCTCATCTTGAAGCCCGCCAGCTTGAACTTCCCCTGGAAGTCCTTCTGCGAGGCGAAGCCGGCCAGGATGCTGTCGTCGGTGGTCAGCGCGTCGACGGCCTTGCTCTCCAGACCGGTGAGGCACTCCGAGTAGCCGCCGTACTCCAGGAGCTGGGCCTTCGGAGCCAGCTTGTCATGGACGTTCTGCGCCGAGGTCGAGCCGGTGACCGAGCAGAGCTTCTTGCTGTTCAGGTCGGCCGGGGTCTTGAACGAGTCGTCGTCGGCACGGACCAGGATGTCCTGGTGCGCCAGCAGGTACGGGCCGGCGAAGTCGACCTTCTGCAGACGCTCGTCGTTGATCGAGTAGGAGGCGGCGATGAACTTGACGTCCCCGCGCTCGATCGCCGTCTCGCGGTCGGCGCTCTTGGTCTCCTTGAAGGTGATGTCCTTGGCGTCGTAACCGAGTTCCTTGGCGATGTACGTGGCGACATCGACGTCGAAACCGGTGTACTTGCCGTCGGGCGTCTTCAGACCGATACCCGGCTGGTCGATCTTGATGCCGATGGTGATCTTCTTGCCGCCGCCGGCCGAGTCGCTGCCCTTGTCGTCGGAGGAGCCACAGGCGGTGGCGGTGAGGGCGAGCGCGAGCACGGCGGCCGACGCGGCGGTGACCTTACGAAGCTGCATGGTGAACTTCCCTAGAGTTGACGCGATGACGCGATGTGAGTGAACAGCTGATCCGGAAATCAGTGGTGCAGGATCTTCGAAAGGAAGTCCTTGGCCCGGTCACTGCGCGGGTTGCTGAAGAACTGGTCGGGCGTTGCCTCTTCGACGATCTTCCCGTCCGCCATGAAGACGACACGGTTGGCCGCCGAGCGCGCGAAGCCCATTTCGTGGGTGACGACGACCATGGTCATGCCGTCCCGGGCGAGCTGCTGCATGACTTCCAGCACCTCATTGATCATCTCCGGGTCGAGCGCGGACGTCGGCTCGTCGAAGAGCATGACCTTGGGGTCCATCGCCAACGCCCGTGCGATGGCCACACGTTGCTGCTGGCCTCCGGAGAGCTGCGAGGGGTACTTGTCGGCCTGCGTCGCCACGCCCACCCGGTCGAGCAGCGAACGGGCCTTCTCCTCGGCAGCCGTCTTGTCCGCCTTGCGGACCTTGAGCTGCCCCAGCATCACGTTTTCGAGCACCGTCTTGTGCGCGAAGAGATTGAACGACTGGAAGACCATGCCGACATCGGCACGCAGCCTGGCCAGCTCCTTGCCCTCCTGGGGCAACGGCTTGCCGTCGATCGATATCGCGCCCGAGTCGATCGTCTCCAAGCGGTTGATCGTGCGGCACAGCGTGGACTTTCCGGACCCGGAAGGCCCGATCACAACCACGACCTCGCCGCGGGCGATGGTCAGGTCGATGTCCTGGAGCACATGCAGCGCGCCGAAGTGCTTGTTGACGTTGCTCAGTACGACAAGGTCGTTCGCCGCGGGTGCGGCATCCTCGGCGGCCTTGGTCACTGAAACTCCGCTCATCGGCTTTTTGCTCCGTCCTCCTCGGTTGGGAAGGACCTTAGTGACGCAGTGCGACCACCGTCATTACATCTGAGCGGAAATTGAGCATAACGATCCGGCGGCAACCGGACACTCCGCGTGAACGGGACGTCGGGAGAGGTACCGGGGGCGTACCGGGTGCATAACGGAAACCCCGATGTAAGAGGAGGGCCCTTGACTGGCGTACCGGTCATCGGAGTGGATGCCCTGGTACGTGATGACGTGAAACACCTCGGTACGTGGAAGTGCCGGGAAGATGGACAGCCACCGGGGAGTGCGGGAAGCCTGCACCACGATGCGAAAGCGGAGAGGAAGGAGGGCCATGAGGCTGCTGCTCGTCGAGGACGACAACCACGTGGCGGCCGCCCTGTCCGCGGTGCTCGCCCGGCACGGCATCCAGGTCGTGCACGCGCGCAGCGGCGAGGAGGCCCTGAAGGCCCTGCTGCCGACGGAGGCAGAGCCTTTCGGTGTCGTGCTCCTCGACCTCGGACTGCCCGACCAGGACGGTTACGAGGTCTGCGGGAAGATCCGCAAGCGCTGTTCCATCCCTGTGATCATGGTGACCGCGCGGGCCGATGTCCGGTCGCGGATCCACGGCCTCAACCTCGGAGCGGACGACTACGTCGTCAAGCCGTACGACACCGGTGAACTCCTCGCGCGTATCCACGCGGTCAGCAGGCGCAACCCGGTCGGCGAGGACACGGCGCAGACGCCCGTCGCGGCACTGCGCCTCGGTCATGTTCACATCGAGCTGCCGACCCGCAGGGTCAGTGTCGACGGCGCCGAAGTCCAGCTCACCCGCAAGGAGTTCGATCTGCTCGCGCTCCTCGCCCAGCGCCCCGGCGTGGTGTTCCGCCGGGAGCAGATCATCAGCGAGGTGTGGCGCACGAGTTGGGAGGGAACGGGGCGCACGCTCGAAGTGCATGTCGCGTCCCTGCGTTCCAAACTGCGGCTGCCCGCACTGATCGAGACCGTGCGCGGGGTCGGCTACCGCCTCGTCTCCCCATCCGCGTAAAGGCGTACTGCCCCGGTGCGTACCCGTCTCCTCCCCCTGCTCATCATCCTTATGGCAGCCGTGCTGCTCGCGCTCGGCTTTCCGCTGGCCGTCAGCGTGGCCGCCGCCCAGCAGCAGGGCGTCGTGATCGACCGCATCGACGACACGGCACGCTTCGCCGCACTGGCCCAGTTCGTCACGGAACCGGCCGGCAGCAACGACGAACGGCGCCGCGTGCTCCAGTCGGAGCTGGAGACGTACGACTCGGTGTACGGAATCCGCGCCGGCGTCTTCTACCGCGACGACACCGCCATGGCGAAGGCACCGGCCGACTGGCAGCTCCCTGTCGAGGGGGCGGGCCGCGAGGCGTTCAGGGAGGCGCTCCTCGGGCGCCGCAGTCATGATCCGCCGCAGGTCTGGCCCTGGCAGCGCGGCCGGGTCGTCGTCGCCTCGCCCGTCGTACGGGACGGCGATGTGGTCGCCGTCGTCGTCCTCGACTCGCCCACCGGTGAGATGCGCACCCACACGCTGCGCGGCTGGTTGCTGATCGCAGCCGGCGAAGTGGTCGCGATGCTGGTGGCCGTCGGTGCCGCGATCCGGCTCACCGGCTGGGTCCTGCTGCCCGTCCAGACCCTGGACGCGGCGACCCACGACATAGCCGGCGGCCGGATGCGGTCCCGGGTGGTGGCATCGGGAGGTCCGCCGGAACTCAGACGCCTGGCCCGTTCGTTCAACGAGATGGCCGACAACGTCGAGGAAGTGCTGGAGCAGCAGCGCGCTTTCGTCGCCGACGCCTCGCACCAACTGCGCAACCCCCTCGCCGCGCTGCTGCTGCGCATCGAGCTCCTCGCCCTCGAACTCCCCGAGGGGAACAAGGAGATCGCCTCCGTACGCACGGAGGGAAAGCGTCTGGGGCAGGTCCTGGACGACCTGCTGGACCTGGCGCTGGCCGAGCATGCCGCGGCCGACCTCCAGCTCACCGACATCGGCGCGCTCACCGCGGAACGGGTGGCTTCCTGGCGCCCGTTCGCGGAGGAGAACGGTGTACGGCTGACAGCCGACGGGGCATCCGCCGTGACAGCCTGGGCGGACCCCATCGCGCTCTCCAGCGCCCTCGACGCCGTCATCGACAACGCGTGCAAGTTCACCCCCGCCGGTGAGGAGGTCCGTGTCACCGTCGCCGCCGGCCGCGACACCGTCACCGTGGCCG
Source organism: Streptomyces sp. NPDC051020 (assembly GCF_040683105.1). NCBI lineage: Bacteria > Bacillati > Actinomycetota > Actinomycetes > Kitasatosporales > Streptomycetaceae > Streptomyces > Streptomyces sp. NPDC051020. The sequence goes on from NZ_JBFBCG010000058.1 coordinate 20,146, forward strand.
TCGCCGACCGCGGCCCGGGGCTCACCGATGAGGAACTGGAGCGGATCGGCGACCGGTTCTGGCGCAGCGCCCAGCACCAGAACGTGCAGGGGTCCGGTCTCGGGCTCTCCATCTCCCACGCACTGCTCGCCGCGGGCGGCGGCTCTCTCTCCTACGCCCCGCACGAGCCGCACGGACTGCGGGTGACGGTGGCAGTTCCGCGCAACGGTCCGAGCGGCTGACTCCGGTACCGGGTGCCGCGACGGCGCTCTCCGCCGGAGTGCGTCAGGGCTTGACGGACCGGTAGTAGCGTCTGGCCCCGTCGTGCAGCTGCAGCGGATCGGTGTAAATCGCTGTCCGCAGGTCCACCAACTGCGCCGCATGCACCTCGCGTCCGATGCGGTCCCGGCTGTCGATCACCGTCCTGGTGAACGCCTCGGTCATCGCCGGATCCGTGCGGTCCGTGGTGACCAGCACGTTGGCGACGGCCACCGTCGAGATGGCCGATCCCTGCTGGGCGTTGCGGTACGCGTCGGCGGGCATCACGGCCGAGCGGTAGTAGCGAGTGGGGCCGCCGCCGGCCCGCAGCCGCTTGATCAGCGATGCCTCCAGGGGCACGAGCCTGATCGGGAAGCGGTCCGACAGCTCCTGCACAGCGTTGGTGGGCAGCCCGCCGGACCAGAAGAAGGCATCGAGAAGACCGTTCTGCAACTGCGTCGGCATCGTGTCGATCCCGGCCGGGACCGGGGTGATGCCGTGCGTCGGATCAAGACCCGCGGCAGTCATCATCCGGTCGGCGACCAGACGCACGCCCGAACCCTCCTGCCCTACCCCGACCCGCTTGCCGGCGAGATCCGAGACCGTCTGTACGTCCGAGTCCCGGGGCACCACCAGCTGGATGTAGTCGTCGTACAGCCGGACACAGCCGCGCAGCCGGTCGGCCCCGGCCTTGCCATCCTGTAGATACGTGGCGAGGGCATCGGTCGTGGCGATGGTGAAGTCGGCCTTCCCGGTCGCCACCCGCTGGATGTTCTGCTGGGAGCCCTCGCTGGTCTGCAGTCGAATCGAGACCTTGGGCAGGTCCTTGGCGAGGGCTCCCTCGAGCCGCTCGCCGTAGCGCTGGTAGACCCCGCTGCGTACCCCGGTGCTGAAGGTCAGAGATCCGCTCGGCGGCGGATCCCCGAGCGGCAGCACCCACCACAGCACCAGCCCGAGAACGACGGCAACGACGGCGCCCCCCTGAAGGGTGCGTCGGCGGCCGATACGGGACAGTGCGTGGAGCATGGCGCGATCCTGCCAGCTCACTCCTCGTGATGGCCAGGGCCGGTCCTGTGGAAGAGAGGCCCTGGGTGTCCGTACGACCTCGTACCCTGGTGGACGAGATGAGCGAGGTAGAGGGTTTGAAAACGTACGAGGTGCGCACCTACGGGTGCCAGATGAACGTCCACGACTCCGAGCGGCTGTCGGGGCTGCTGGAGGGCGCGGGGTACGTACGTGCGCCCGAGGGCGCCGACGGTGACGCCGATGTCGTCGTCTTCAACACCTGCGCGGTGCGGGAGAACGCGGACAACAAGCTCTACGGCAATCTCGGCCGGCTTGCCCCGATGAAGACGAAGCGGCCCGGGATGCAGATCGCGGTCGGCGGCTGTCTGGCGCAGAAGGACCGCGACACGATCGTCCAGCGGGCCCCATGGGTCGACGTCGTCTTCGGAACGCACAACATCGGCAAGCTGCCGGTGCTTCTGGAGCGCGCCCGTATCCAGGAGGAGGCGCAGATCGAGATCGCCGAATCCCTGGAGGCCTTCCCCTCCACCCTCCCCACCCGCCGCGAGTCCGCCTACGCCGCGTGGGTCTCCATCTCCGTCGGCTGCAACAACACCTGCACCTTCTGCATCGTCCCGGCGCTGCGCGGCAAGGAGAAGGACCGCCGCACCGGCGACATCCTGGCCGAGATCGAGGCACTGGTCGCCGAGGGAGTCTCCGAGATCACCCTGCTCGGCCAGAACGTGAACGCGTACGGCTCCGACATCGGCGACCGCGAGGCCTTCTCCAAGCTGCTGCGCGCCTGCGGGAAGATCGAGGGCCTGGAGCGGGTCCGCTTCACCTCGCCGCACCCTCGCGACTTCACCGACGACGTGATCGCGGCGATGGCGGAGACGCCGAACGTCATGCCGCAACTGCACATGCCGATGCAGTCGGGTTCGGACACGATCCTGAAGGCGATGCGGCGCTCGTACCGGCAGGAGCGGTTCCTCGGCATCATCGAGAAGGTGCGCGCCGCGATGCCGGACGCCGCCATCTCCACCGACATCATCGTGGGCTTCCCCGGCGAGACGGAGGAGGACTTCGAGCAGACCATGCACGCGGTCCGTCAGGCGCGCTTCGCCAACGCCTTCACCTTCCAGTACTCCAAGCGCCCCGGAACCCCGGCTGCCGACATGGAGGGGCAGATCCCGAAGGAGGTCGTCCAGGAGCGGTACATGCGCCTGGCCGCCCTCCAGGAGGAGATCTCCTGGGACGAGAACAAGAAGCAGGTCGGCCGCACCCTGGAGATCATGGTCGCTGAGGGCGAGGGCCGTAAGGACGGCGCCACACACCGTCTCTCCGGCCGTGCTCCCGACAACCGCCTGGTCCACTTCACCAAGCCGGACGAGGAGGTGCGCCCCGGCGATGTGGTGACGGTCGAGATCACCTACGCCGCCCCGCACCACCTGCTCGCCGAGGGCGCGCCGCTCGGTGTGAGGCGGACCCGGTCCGGGGACGCCTGGGAGAAGCGCACGGTCGCCGAGGCCGTCAAGCCTGCCGGAGTGATGCTCGGGCTGCCCGGCATCGGCGCCCCGGCGCCGTTGCCGCCCGCGGCGGCTCCCGGCTGCGGGTGCGACTGACCTCGTAGGGCAAGGGGGCACGGACCCGCGGCCGGTACGCCGGGTCGCGGACCCGTGGCCGGAACGGACGGGGGGAAACGGGCGGAATCGGCTGACGCAGTACGCTGCCCAGCATGCTTGTCGCCGCAGCTGTCTGCCCCTGTCCGCCCGTGCTGGTACCCGAGGTCGCCGCAGGAGCCGCGCCAGAGCTCCTGGCCGCGAGGACCGCGTGCATCGATGCCCTGGGCGTGCTCGCCGCGGCCCGCCCCGACCTGCTGATCGTGATCGGGCCCGCGGATCCCGATGGCCGCGGGCCGCATTCCGAGGGGGCCCCGGGATCCTTCAAGGGCTTCGGCGTCGATCTCGACGTCCGGCTCGGGCTCGGAGGAGACCCCGGCGCTGCGGCGGTGCGCCCGCTCCCGCCGTCCCTCTCCGTCGCCGCGTGGCTGCTTGCCTGTGCGAAGTGGGCGGACGCGCCGATCGAGGGCCTGGGCGTGGGGGAGACGCTCGAAGCCGGGCGCTGCGCGAGCACCGGACGGGAGCTGGCGGCCAGGGCCCGCCGCGTGGCCATGCTGGTGATGGGCGACGGCAGCGCCTGCCGCACAGTCAAGGCCCCCGGCTATCTGGACGAGCGCGCCCTCTCGTTCGACATGGAGGTGTCACGGGCCCTGGGCGCCGCGGACCTCGCCGTGCTGAGTGCGCTGGACGAGTCACTGGCGTACGAACTGAAGGTGGCGGGCCGGGCGCCGTGGCAGGTGCTGGCGGGTGCGGCGGAAGGGGCCGGGCTGGGCGGGCGGCTGCTCTACGAGGACGCTCCGTACGGCGTCGGATACATGGTCGCCACCTGGTCCTGAGGACGGATCCGGCTGCTCTCGGACCGGGGTGGAGGGTTCCGGGCCGGGCACGCACGTGACGGCCGCGGAGCGATGCCGCTCCGCGGCCGTCCACCGTGATCAGGTCGAGGTGCCGAGGTCAGGAAGCCGGTGGCGGAGTACCGCCCTCGCCCCTGTGGGACAGACGGTCGATCGCATGCTTGGCCTTCTGCGAGCCGGACTCGATCTTGTCGCTGTACTTGCCCTTTGTCTTTTGATCGACCGTCCGTGCTGCCTTGTCGATTCCATGCTCGATCTTGTCCCCGTGCTGCTGCGCGAGGTCACCGACCTTGCCCTTCGCCGGACTCAGTTTGGCCTTCAGACTGTCCATGAAGCCCATCGGACACCTTCCCTGCTGGGGGACTACGTGCGGGCGCTGTCTCCGGCCGCGTTGTCCGCCGCTTCGTCGGCCGACTGCTGCTTCGGGATTTCCACGCCCTCGGAGGACTCCGACCCGGTGGACGTCACCGACTCGTCCACCGGCGCCCCGGACGCCGTCGCGGCGACCTCGGACGCCTCGTCCGTCGGTGCTGCGGCTTCCTCGGCCGACGTCTCGACCGCTCCGGAGGAGGAACGGCGAAACCATGAAAAAACACCCACATTTTCTCCATATTTTACTCGTGTGATCGAAATTCCGCGCCGCCCGGAGCGTCCCCTTGCGCCACTCGGGCTCTCGTCCGTCAGTCCCCGTCGGGCCTTCGGCCATCCGGCCGCCTGCCGGACGGGGGCCGGTCCGAACCGGCGCGCGACACCTCGGAACAGCAAACGACTCCGGCTTCGTGCCGTCACGTAGCCCATTCGGGGAGAGGGCCGGACATTTGCGAGACTGGGGCAGTGAGTAGTCCATCTCCCGCACCGCGGGTCATCGCCGTCGTCGGTCCCACTGCAGCCGGAAAGTCCGATCTGGGGGTATTCCTGGCCCAGCAGCTCGGTGGCGAAGTGGTCAACGCCGACTCCATGCAGCTCTACCGGGGGATGGATATCGGCACTGCGAAGCTGACGCTCGCCGAGCGTGGGTGCGTACCCCACCGACTGCTGGACATCTGGGACGTCACCGAGACGGCCAGCGTCGCCGAGTACCAGCGGCTGGCCCGAGCCGAGATCGACCGGCTGCTCGCCGAGGGCCGGACCCCGGTTCTGGTCGGCGGCTCCGGGCTGTACGTGAAGGGTGCGATCGACGCACTGGAATTCCCCGGCACGGACCCCGGCGTACGCGCCAGGCTGGAACAGGAACTGGCGGAGCACGGTTCAGGGCCGTTGCACGGCCGGCTCGCCGCCGCCGACCCCGAGGCGGGCCGGGCCATCCTGCCGAGCAATGGCCGCCGCATCGTCCGGGCCCTCGAAGTCATCGAGATCACCGGGAAGCCCTTCACGGCCAACCTCCCGGGTGGCGAAGCGGTCTACGACGCAATCCAGATCGGCGTCGACGTGGCCCGCCCCGAACTCGACGAACGCATCGCCCTCCGGGTCGACCGGATGTGGGAGGCAGGGCTCGTGGACGAGGTGCGCACACTGGAGGACCGCGGTCTGCGTGAGGGGCGCACCGCCTCCCGTGCGCTCGGCTATCAGCAGGTGCTCGGCGCACTGGCCAAGGAGTGCACGGAGGACGAGGCGCGCGCCGAGACGGTCCGCGCCACCAAACGCTTCGCGCGCCGTCAGGACTCCTGGTTCCGCCGCGACCCCCGCGTCCACTGGCTGAGCGGCGCCGAGGAGCACCGCGGGGAACTACCGCACCGGGCGCTGGCGTTGGTCGAACGAGCGGTTACAGCCTGATCACGTGATGGCATCGGGAAGCCCTGCCCGTCATTAAGGCGACCGGGAGCGTGCCATCATCGAGCATCGATCGACCAGGGAAGTCCGAGTTGGGAGGGCGCGTGGCGATGGAGGCCGGCCCTCGCGACACAGAACAAGACGCACCGGACACGCAGCACGAGGCGGGACGCCTGAGCCCTGACGGGCCCGACGAGCCCCAGGTGACCCCCGAGGTCGAGGTCGAGCTGCGGCCCGCGCGCCGTCTGAGGATCTGGCAGCTCGCTCCGATCGTCATGCTTGCCGCGGTCGGTTCTCTGATGTTCGCCTTCCCGCTCGCCTTCGAGTTCGGCGACGGGGGTGCGGTCGTCGCCATGCTCGGTCTGCTGATCAGCTGCTGCGCCGCGGGCTGGGGGATGATGGCCGCCCGCCGTGTCGGCCACACCTGGCCGGGCCTGCCGGCCCGGAGCTCGGGGGAGCGCCCCGACTGGCGGGTGATCGCCCTGTACGTGGCCGTGTGCGGCGCACTGGTCGCGCTGGCCATCTGGCGCGTGGCGCGACTGCGCTGAGTCCGGGCTCGCGCCTCCCGTCATCTGTCCGCAGCCGCGCCCCGTCCATCGTTCGGCCTGGCTTCGTCCGCTGTCGGCGCGACCTCGTACAGTTGCCCTGTGAGCACCTCGGAGATCCCCTTCCTCAAGGGTCACGGCACCGAGAACGACTTCGTGATCGTTCCCGACCCGGACAACACCGTCGACCTGCCCGCATCCGTCGTCGCCCGGCTCTGCGACCGACGGGCCGGTATCGGCGGTGACGGGCTGCTGCACGTCGTGCGGTCCGCCGCACACCCCGAGGCGCGGATCATGGCGGCCGACGCCGAGTGGTTCATGGACTACCGCAATGCCGACGGCTCGATCGCCGAGATGTGCGGCAACGGCGTGCGGGTCTTCGCCCACTATCTGCAGCGCGCCGGACTTGTCGAGGAGGGCGACCTCGCGGTCGCGACCCGCGGCGGCGTGAAGAAGGTCCATCTCGCCAAGGGCGGCGACATCACGGTCTCCATGGGGCGCGCCCAGCTCCCCGAGGACGGCGTCACGGTCACCGTGGACGGCCGCAGTTGGGACGCCCGCAACGTGAACATGGGCAACCCGCACGCGGTGGCCTTCGTCGACGACCTGGCACACGCGGGCAAGCTGTTCTCCGTACCGCCGTTCAGCCCTGCCGCCGTCTACCCCGACGGCGTCAACATCGAGTTCGTCGTGGACCGTGGACCGCGCCATGTGGCGATGCGGGTCCACGAACGCGGTTCCGGCGAGACCCGCTCCTGTGGCACCGGCGCCTGCGCCGTGGCCGTCGCCGCCGCCCGCAGGGACGGCGCGGACCCCGCCGAGACCGGCACCCCGGTCACGTACACCGTCGATCTGCTGGGCGGCACCCTTGTGATCACCGAGCGGCCGGACGGCGAGATCGAGATGACCGGAGCCGCTGTCATCGTCGCCGAGGGCAAGATCGATCCGGCCTGGCTCGAAACGGTGACCGGCTAGAGCTTCGCTCGAATGGGTGATCCGTTTCACGCTGAGCGAGAGCGGGACTCCGCCACGTGGTGGGGTCGGTAGCATCAAGCACCGGCCCGGAGGCGCGTCCGCACTTCCCCACCGCCGGTCGACGTTTGCCGGAGGTGCCCCCATGAGCGCAGAGGCCACCAACCCAGGTGCTCCCATCCGCAGACGAGGCCGTCCCCGGATCGATCTCCGCAGGCTCGGCCGCGTCGCCGTGCTCGGACCGGTCTCCCGTGACCGGCTGCCCGACGCGATCGGCCACGTCGCCGAGGCCCACCGGGCCCACTACCCGGACGCCGACCTCAGCGTCCTCCGCAAGGCCTACGTCCTGGCAGAGTCCTCCCACCGGGGGCAGATGCGCAAGAGCGGCGAGCCCTACATCACGCATCCGCTCGCGGTCACGCTGATCCTCGCCGAGCTCGGGGCCGAGACCACGACACTGACCGCTTCGCTGCTCCACGACACGGTCGAGGACACCGAGGTGACCCTCGATCAGGTGCGGGAACAATTCGGCGACGAGGTCTGCTATCTCGTCGACGGCGTCACCAAACTGGAGAAGGTCGACTACGGGGCGGCCGCCGAACCCGAGACGTTCCGCAAGATGCTGGTCGCCACCGGGGACGACGTCCGGGTCATGTCGATCAAGCTCGCCGACCGGCTGCACAACATGCGCACCCTCGGCGTGATGCGCCCGGAGAAACAGGCGAGGATCGCCAGGGTCACCCGTGACGTGCTGATCCCGCTCGCCGAACGGCTTGGGGTACAGGCGCTCAAGACCGAGCTGGAGGATCTTGTCTTCGCGATCCTCCATCCCGAGGAGTACGCGCACACCCGGGCACTGATCGCCGCGTCCTCGGCACCGGAATCCGGCTCCCCGGGAGCCACCGACGACCCCCTCTCCGCCGTCGCAGAGAACGTCAGAACCGTGCTGCGGGACGCGGACATCCCCGCAGACGTCCTCATCAGGCCCCGCCATTACGTCTCCGTGCACCGCGTCAGGATCAAACGCGGAGAGCTGCGCGGCACCGACTTCGGGCGGCTGCTCGTGCTCGTCGGCGAGGACGCCGACTGCTATGCCGTCCTTGGCGAGCTCCACACCTGCTTCACCCCCGTGATCTCCGAGTTCAAGGACTTCATCGCGGCCCCCAAGTTCAACCTGTACCAGTCGCTGCACACCGCTGTCGTGGGCGCCGGGGGAGCGGTCGCGGAAGTCCTCATCCGTACCCATCGGATGCACAAGGTCGCCGAGGCGGGCGTGATCGCCCTCGGCAACCCCTACATCGCGGACGGCACCTCCACGCTGCCGCAGGCCGAACCCGCGGACGGCGAGCGCGCCGACCCGACCCGGCCCGGCTGGCTCTCCCGGCTCCTCGCCTGGCAGCAGTCCGCCCCCGACCCGGACACCTTCTGGACCACCCTCCGCGCCGACCTCGCCGAGGACCGGGAGATCACGGTCTTCCGCACCGATGGCGGCACGCTCGGACTCCCCGCCGGCGCCAGTTGCGTCGACGCCGCCTACGCGCAGTACGGCGACGAGGCCCACAGCTGTATCGGGGCCCGGGTCAACGGCCGGCTCGCCACGCTCTCCACCGTGCTCAGCGACGGGGACACCGTGCAGCTGCTGCTGGCCGAGGACACCGCCTCCGGCCCCTCACCGGACTGGCTCGACCACGTCCGTACGCCCGCGGCGCGCATCGCCATCACCGGGTGGCTCGACGCCCACCCGGAGGGTGCCCAGGGGACGAACGGCAGCCAGCCCGCGGGCGGCAGGCCCGAGCGGCAGCCGGCCTACCTGTCGGACGCCGGAGCCAACCGGGCCGCACGCCGCGCCGCGACCGCCGTCGTAGACATGCCGGACGCCACCGTACGGCTCGCAGGCTGCTGCACCCCCGTACCGCCCGACGACGTCACCGGATTCACCGTGCGCGGCGGCGTCGTCACCGTGCACCGGCGAGAGTGTCCCGGGGTGGCCCGGATGCAGGCAGCGGGCCGGACGCCCGTCACGGTGGGCTGGGGCGACGCGGCGGAATGCCGGGTCACCCTGGTCGCCGAGTCCTTCGGCCGGCCAGGGCTGCTCGCCGATCTCACCGAGGCCATCGCGTCGGCGGACGCGGCGATCATCTCCGCCACCGTGGAACCGCCCAGCGAACAACGTGTTCGGCACACCTACACCCTGCAGCTCCCGGACGCCGCCGGACTGCCCGCACTGATGCGCGCGATGCGGGACGTACCGGGGGTGTACGACGTGAACCGTGCCCAGCACCCGGCCGCCGCCGTCTGAACCAGTCCTACGCGGCGCCCAGCTGTCCCGGCGACCTCGTTCGAGTGGCGCGGCGCGTGCCGCGCCCGTCCCTGTGCGGGTCGCTGATAGCCGTAGTCCATGCCGTTCATCCCCCGCCGCCTGCGGGCCGCCCTGCTGGCCACTGCATCGGCCACCCTCGTTGCCGCCACCCTGCCCTCACCCGTGCCGCTCGGCGTCGGAGATTCACTCTTCCCCACCCTCGGCAACCCGGGGTACGACGTCCTCTCGTACGACATCGGATTCACTTACCACGGCAGCAACAGCGAACCCCTGGACGCCGTCACCACGATCGACGCGCGGACCACCGAGCCACTGGACCGGATCAACCTCGACTTCACCCGCGGCACCGTCCGTTCCGTCGCGGTCAACGGCCTGCGCGCCGACTTCGCCGTCACGGGCGAGGACCTTGTCGTCGAACCCCCCGGCACGCTGGCCGCCGGAGTGCCGCTCCGGATCACCGTCCGGCACACCAGCGACCCCAGCGGCGACCAGGACAGCGGCGGCTGGCTGCGCACCTCCGACGGCCTGGCCATGGCCAACCAGGCCGACGCCGCGCACCGGGTCTTCCCCAGCAATGACCACCCCGCTGACAAGGCCTACTTCACCTTCCGGGTGACCGCCCCCAAGGACCTGACGGTGGTGGCCAACGGCCTGCCCGCCGGCACGGTCCGGCACGGCGCCTCGACCACCTGGACGTACCGGACCGAGCACCCCATGGCCACCGAACTGGCCCAGGTCTCCATCGGGCACTCGACCGTCCGGAAGCGGACCGGGCCGCACGGACTGCCGGTTCGTGATGTGGTGCCGGCTGCGGACGCTGCCCGCCTGGAGCCCTGGCTCAAGAAGACGCCCGGACAGCTGGAATGGATGGAGCGCCAGGTCGGCCGGTACCCGTTCGAGACGTACGGACTGCTGGTTGCCGACACGGAGACCGGTTTCGAGCTGGAGACTCAGACACTCACACTCTTCGAACGGACCCTGTTCACCAACACGGCATATCCCCAGTGGTACGTCGACTCGATCATGGTCCATGAGCTGGCCCACCACTGGTTCGGCGACAGCGTCTCCCCACAGACCTGGTCCGATCTCTGGCTCAGCGAAGGACATGCCAGCTGGTACGAGGCCCGCTACGCGGAGGAGCACGCCAAGAAGTCGCTGGAGAACCGGATGCGCGATGCCTATAACAGGTCCGACAGCTGGCGCGCGGTCGGAGGCCCGCCCGCCCGTCCCGCCGCGCCCTCGCCGGGACAGAAGATCAGCCTCTTCCGGCCCGTCGTGTACGACGGCAGCGCGCTGGTCCTCTACGCGCTGCGACAGGAGATCGGCAAGAGCTCGTTCGACCGGCTGGAACGCCGCTGGGTGAGGACGCACCGTGACTCCACCGCGACCACGGCGGACTTCGTCCGGCTGGCGTCAGAGATTGCGGGACGCGACCTGACCGCATTTTTCGACGGCTGGCTGTACGGCGAGAAGACCCCGCCGATGCCCGGGCACCCGGACTGGCGCGGCACGCAGCCCGCCGGACACCGGTAAATCCGGGTGACGGGGCCGTCCGGGCCATGCCACTATCGACGGGTCGCCGCGGCAGCCGGACCGGAGATTCTCCCGAGCGGGAATCATCCGGACAGGTCACGCGTTGTGACTGACGTAACGGACTTCCATCGACGTAAGGATCCAATGACCTCCTCTTCTTCCCTTCCCCAGGACGCGCAGAATGCGCAGAGTGCCACGGAGAACGTCACCGAGAGCCTCACCGAAAGCCTTCGGGCCAACGCCCTGATGGAAGAGGACGTCGCCTGGAGCCACGAGATCGACGGAGAGCGGGACGGCGAGCAGTTCGACCGCTCCGAGCGCGCGGCACTGCGGCGTGTGGCGGGCCTTTCCACAGAGCTTGAGGACGTCACCGAGGTCGAGTACCGACAGCTGCGCCTGGAGCGTGTGGTGCTGGTCGGCGTCTGGACCTCGGGGACCGTGCAGGACGCCGAGAACTCCCTCGCGGAGTTGGCGGCGCTCGCCGAGACGGCGGGTGCTCAGGTACTGGACGCCGTCTTCCAGCGGCGCGACAAGCCCGACCCGGCCACCTACATCGGCTCGGGCAAGGCGCTGGAGCTGCGTGACATCGTCCTCGAATCAGGAGCCGACACCGTCGTCTGCGACGGTGAGCTCAGTCCCGGCCAGCTGATCCATCTGGAAGATGTCGTCAAGGTCAAGGTGGTCGACAGGACCGCCCTGATCCTCGACATCTTCGCCCAGCACGCCAAGTCCCGAGAAGGCAAGGCGCAGGTCTCGCTGGCGCAGATGCAGTACATGCTGCCGCGCCTGCGCGGTTGGGGACAGTCGCTCTCCCGTCAGATGGGCGGCGGCGGTTCCAGCGGCGGTGGCGGCATGGCCACCCGTGGTCCCGGTGAGACCAAGATCGAAACGGACCGGCGCCGGATCCGCGAGAAGATGGCGAAGATGCGCCGGGAGATCGCGGAGATGAAGACCGGGCGCGAGATCAAGCGGCGGGAGCGCAAGCGCAACAAGGTGCCCTCGGTCGCCATCGCCGGTTACACCAACGCAGGCAAGTCGTCGCTGCTCAACCGGCTGACCGGGGCGGGCGTCCTGGTGGAGAACGCACTCTTCGCCACGCTCGACCCGACCGTGCGCCGGGCCGAGACGCCGAGCGGCCGGATCTACACCCTGGCCGACACCGTCGGGTTCGTTCGGCATCTGCCGCACCACCTCGTCGAGGCGTTCCGCTCCACCATGGAGGAGGTCGGCGAGTCCGACCTGATCCTGCACGTGGTGGACGGCTCGCATCCGGTTCCCGAGGAGCAGCTCGCCGCGGTGCGCGAAGTGATCCGCGAAGTGGGTGCGCTGGACGTGCCCGAGGTCGTGGTGATCAACAAGGCGGATGCGACCGACCCGCTGGTCCTCCAGCGTCTGCTGCGGAACGAGAAGTACGCCATTGCCGTCTCGGCGCGGACCGGGGCCGGAATCGACGAGCTGCTCGCGCTCATCGATGCCGAACTGCCCCGGCCGTCGGTCGAGATCGAGGCACTCGTCCCGTACACGCACGGCGGACTCATCTCCCGGGCGCACGCCGACGGCGAAGTGATCTCCGAGGAACACACCTCGGAGGGCACTCTCCTCAAGGCGTGGGTGCACGAGGAACTGGCCGCGGAACTCGCGCCGTTTGTGCCTGTGGCGCACTGACAGCACGACACAGTACGGACCGAAGGCCCGTTCCCTTGTGAGGGAGCGGGCCTTCGGGCGTGAACCGGACCGTGACTACTGGCCGACGAACTTGTCGCTCATCATGGTGAAGATCTCCTGCGCGCCCTGGCCCAGATGGGGTCCTGCGAGCCAGCCCGAAGTCACCGGGCCGATGGAGGTGTTGGAGACCAGCGCCAGCTTGCCGTCGGAGCCCTCACTGAACCAGCCGCCACCGGAGGAACCGCCGGTCATGGTGCAGCCGATGCGGTACATCGTCGGGGTGCTGGGGCTGATGGAGAGCCGGCCGGGACGGTCGATGCACTTGTGCATGATCAGACCGTCGTACGGGGCGGCGGCGGGGTAGCCCCAGGCGCCCATGGCGCTGATCTGAGAGATCTCGGGGGCGTCGAAATTGACCGGCAGGGCGTTGCCCACGGTCTCCTCAAGCGACTTGGTGCCGTTCTGCGGCTGCACGTGAAGCACGGAGTAGTCGTACGGGGCGCCCTCGCCACCGGTGGGGCCGCCATGGGCGATCCACTCTCCGGAGGTCGTGACCCAGTCGGCCCAGAACGCGCCGTACGGGGCGATCTCCTCGGACCGGGCGTTCTCCAGCGCGGCGGCGGACTTGCCCTTGTCGTTGTAGGCGGGCACGAAGACGATGTTGCGGTACCAGCCGCCCTTCGAACCGGCGTGGACGCAGTGTCCGGCCGTCCACACCAGGTTGGACCTGCCCGGGTTCTTCGGGTCCTTGACGACCGTGCCCGAGCAGACCATGGACCCCTCGGGGGAGTCGAAGAACACCTTGCCGACCGGGGCGGCGTGCTCGTGGTACGGCAGTTCCTCGGGCTCTGCCTTGACCGGTGCGGGCTCCGGGTCCGTGACGCCCTGGTCGCCGGAGAAGTCACTGGCCGCCATCGTCTTCGCCGGGTCCTTGGCGGACTTCATCCGCTCGGGCTTCCACAGCCCGTCGATCACCGGGTTGACGAAGTCCTTGGCCTCACGCAGCCACTTGTCCTTGTCCCAGTTCTTCCACTCGCCGTTCCTCCACTTCTCCGGGTCGACGCCGTGCTTCTTGAGCGTCTCGGTCAGATCGGCGGATATGCCGCCGGTGTCGTTGCCACCGGCGGATTCGGCGGCGGGCTTGCCGTCCGTCTTGTCCTCGCTCGGACCACATGCTGTGGCCGTCAGCGAGAGAGCGGCGACGAGGCCGGTCGCGACGAGCAGTGGTCGTACGGATCGCATGGAAAACTTCCCCCTGAAAGCAGAAAATGCCATGAACGCGTCATGCGGTTGCCAGGATCAGTGGCCACCCCGAGATGCAGGACCACCCTATGACGGTCCGGCGCATGCTTTCCGCCACCGAGGCGCCGCTCATAAGGGGGCCCCGGCGGACTGCTGTCGCGCCGAGGGCCCCCTGAGAAACCGTCACCGGCAAGGCTGCCGGTCATAGTTCGTGTGGGCTACTGTCCCGCGTACTTCTTGCTGACCGCGTCGTAGACGCCCTTGGCCTCCTTGCCGAGGCGCGGCCCTGCCAGCCAGCCGGCCGTGACCGGGCCGATGGACGTGTTCGACACCAGTGCGGGCTTGCCGTCCTGGCCCGCCGCGACCCAGCCACCGCCGGAGGAGCCGCCGGTCATGGAGCACCCGATGCGGTACATCGTCGGGTCTGCCTCGGTGAGCGAGAGGCGGCCCGGCTTGTCCTTGCACTGGAGCATCTTCTGGCCGTCGTACGGCGGAGCGGCCGGGAAGCCGGTTGCGGTCATGCTGTCGATCTTCGGCACGGCCGGGGCGTTGAACTCGACAGGCAGCGCCGAACCGACCGTCTCCTCGAGGGACTTCCCGGTCGAGCCCTTCTCCGGGGCCACATGCAGGACCGCGAAGTCGTACGGGGCTCCCTGGCCACCGGTGGGGCCGCCGTCGGCGATCCACTGGTCGGACGTCTGCGCCCACTGCCCCCACCACACGCCAAAGGGAGCGATCTTCTCCTTGGGCGCGTTCTTCAGCTCGGCGAGCGACAGGCCGCTGTTGTTGTACGACGGCACGAAGGCGATGTTGCGGTACCAGCCGCCCTTCTGGCCCGCGTGCACACAGTGCCCGGCGGTCCACACCATGTTGGACTTTCCGGGATTGGCCGGGTCCTTCACCACGGTTGCGGAGCAGACCATGGAACCCTCGGGGCCGTCGAAGAAGAGCTTCCCCGACTCTGCGGCACTGCCGTGGTACGGCGACTGCACATTCGTGGCCCGGACCAGCACGGGCGTCGGGTCCGTCACACCCTTGTCACCCGAGATGTCGTTGTCGACCGGTTGCTCGGGTGCCTTGTCGGCTTCTCGCATACGGTCCGGGTCCCAGAGGCCCTCGATGATCGGGTTGATGAAGTCCTTGGCCTCTCGCAGCCACTTGTCCTTGTCCCAGTTCTTCCACTCGCCGTTCTTCCACTTGTCGAGGTCGACTCCGTGTTCCTTGAGCCGGTCCCGCAGATCATCCGGAATAGCGATCTTGTTGTCCGAGGTCAGCCCGGCGGAGTTGCTCGGCTCGGCATTCGCACCGTCCTCGCTCGGCCCGCAGGCGGTGGCCGTGAGCGCGAGAACGGCGGTGACCGCGGCCCCCGCGAGCACGGATGAGGGCCTGCGGCGTGTGCTCTTCCCCGGACGGGCGGTGAGAACTGGTCGAATCGGTCGCATGCGGTGATCCCCCTGGGACTTCGTAACTCAGCACTTCTGCAGTGCATTTGGGCACTGTTCCGAACGTTCCGCACCATCCGGTGATGGTGCCCGGAGTGTCGGCACGGCCCCCACTATGCCGGTGCCGGTGGTGACGGTACGCAGCAGGTCCACGGTTCCGCCTCCGCAGGGATCTTCCGATTACCCGTGATCCCCTGCGCCCGGCGTCGTTGGTACGTACGAGGGACTTACGGGCAGCATTCAACGCCGCAGTCCGTCCTTGCGGAAACGTACTGACGTGCAACGCAACTGTTACAGCGGGAGGACCAGAAGCCGTGGCCGTGACCGAACCAGCTCCGGTGGCACCGCCCGCGGTGCACGAGGGAATCCTGCGCCGCCAGTCGCTGCGCGAATCGGCCGCTCGCACTTACGCGCGGTCACTGCCGATCGTGCCGGTGCGGGCGCGCGGGCTGACCATCGAAGGTGCGGACGGACGGCGCTATCTCGACTGTCTCTCCGGAGCCGGCACGCTGGCGCTCGGACACAACCATCCGGTGGTTCTGGAGGCGATCAAGAAGGTCATCGACTCGGGTGCGCCGCTCCACGTCCTCGACCTCGCGACCCCGGTCAAGGACGCGTTCACCACGGAACTGTTCGCCACACTGCCACGGCAGTTCGCGGACAACGCCCGTATCCAGTTCTGCGGACCGGCCGGCACGGACGCCGTCGAGGCGGCCTTCAAGCTGGTCCGGTCCGCGACCGGGCGCAGCGGACTCCTGGCTTTCACCGGCGCCTACCACGGGATGACGGCGGGAGCCCTTGCGGCCTCGGGCGGAGCCGAGGACGTCAGCGTGACCCGACTTCCCTTCCCGCTGCAGTACCGGTGCCCATTCGGCATCGGTGGCGAACGCGGCGCCGACATCGCCGCCCGGTGGACCGAGAGCTTGCTGGACGATCCCAAGAGCGGAGCACCCGCGCCGGCCGGAATGATCCTCGAACCGGTGCAGGGGGAGGGCGGTGTGAACCCCGCCCCCGACGGCTGGATGCGCCGGATGCGTGAGATCACCGCGTCCCGATCCATTCCCCTGATCGCCGACGAGGTCCAGACCGGCGTCGGCCGGACCGGTGCTTTCTGGGCAGTCGAGCACAGCGGGATCACCCCTGATGTGATGGTGCTCTCGAAGGCCATCGGTGGTTCCCTCCCACTTGCAGTGATCATTTACCGCTCCGAGCTGGACACCTGGCAACCGGGCGCCCACGCCGGCACATTCCGCGGCAACCAACTCGCGATGGCCGCCGGCACGGCCACCCTTGCCTACGTGCGCGAGAACCGGCTCGCCGAGCACGCCGCGTCGCTCGGCGCCCGTATGCTCGCCCGCCTCCGCACGTTGGCCACCGATCACCCGTGCGTCGGAGACGTCCGCGGGCGGGGGCTGATGATCGGGGTCGAACTCGTCGACCCCGAGTCCGCCCCGCTCACCGGCGGTACCGGAGGTGCCACCGAGCCATCGCCCGATCCGGTCCTCGCCGCCGCTGTCCAGCAGGAATGCCTCCGACGCGGCCTCATCGTCGAACTCGGCGGACGCCACTCCACCGTCGTACGCCTGCTCCCTCCCCTCACACTCACCGACGAACAGGCAACGGCGGTCGTCGACCGCCTCGCCGACGCCCTGGCAGCCGCTGAACGCTCGCCGCATCGCCGAATCGCGACCGGGTCGACCTACTGACCCCGGACACCCTCACAAGGAAGACCGCCGTGAACCCCACCCCCGCGCCCGCGCCCGAGGCCGACGGCGCTCCCGTCGGCCAGCAACGAGGCCAGTCCGTCCTCGTCGGCCGAGTGGCAGTCGAGCAGACGACGGTGCCGCGCCAGATGGCAGCCCTCCATGGCGAGCGGTGCACTCCGCAGGCACCTCCCGCCGGCGCAGGAACGGCCGATCCTCTCGACCACCCGGACCCGCTCCGGGCCGCAGACGCATCAGGCGTCGAGAACCTGCTGCGCTGCTGGGTCCGCGAGAACGATCTGTCCCGACCCGACGGGAACGCTCTACGCATCCCGCTTCCCGCCAGCGGCACCGCCCTGCTCGTCCCCGTCCTCTATTGGTCCGCCACGGGATGGCACCGCTTCGGCCCGCCCAACCTGGAGCACGCGCCCGACGAGGCGCCGACCACCGATGCCGTCACCGTCGCCGCCCTCCTGGGCCGAGAGGCAGACCGCGACGAAGGTGCCGACATGGTGGCCAGGGTCGCCGACTCCGTACGCCGTACAGCCGGTTTCATCGCCGAGCGACGCCGCACACCCGTACCTCCCGCCGACGCGGACCTCTTCCTCACCGCTGAGCAGTCGCTTTTGCTGGGTCACCCCCTGCACCCCAGCCCCAAGAGCCGCGAAGGCATCTCCGAGACCGAATCCCGTCTCTACTCACCTGAGTTGCACGGCTCTTTCCCGCTGCACTGGATGGCTGTGGACCGTTCCCTGCTGGCCACCGAGTCCTCCTGGACGGACGGAGGCCGTCCCGTCCCCGCCGAAGGCCTCGTCGCCTCCCACGCCGACGGACTGCACCTCCCCGCCAACGCGGCACCGCTACCGCTCCACCCCTGGCAGGCCCGGGAACTGAGCAGCCGTCCGGACGTCGCGGCCCTGCTCGAAGCCGGTCTTCTCCATGACCTGGGACCGCACGGCGAGCCCTGGCACCCCACCTCCTCCGTCCGTACCGTCCATCAGTCCGGTGCCGATGTCATGCTCAAGCTCTCCCTCGGTGTACGCATCACCAACTCCCGTCGTGAGAATCTCCGCAAGGAACTCCACCGGGGCGTGGAGGTCCACCGGCTGCTCCGCAGTGGACTCGCTGCGCAGTGGCACGCTGTCCACCCTGGCTTCGACATCGTTCGCGACCCGGCTTGGCTCGCCGTCGACACACCGGGTGGCGATCCCGTCCCCGGCCTCGACGTCATGCTGCGCCACAACCCCTTCGGCCCGTACGACGATGCGGTGTGCATCGCCGGGCTGACCTCCCCGCGCCCCTGGGCCGACCGGCCAGGCATGCAATCGCGCCTCGCCGACATCGTCTTCCGCCTCGCTGCCACCACCGGCAGATCCAAGGGAGCCGTTGCCGCCGAGTGGTTCCTGCGCTACCTCGACCGGGTCGTGCGCCCCGTGTTGTGGCTCGATGCCACAGCAGGCGTTGCCCTCGAAGCCCACCAGCAGAACACGCTGGTGCTGCTCGACGCCGCCGGCTGGCCCATCGGGGGTCGATATCGGGACAATCAGGGCTATTATTTCCGCGAATCGCATCGCCAGGCACTTGAGCAGAGGCTCCCCGGCATCGGAACCTTCAGCGACACCTTCGTCTCTGATGCGGTCACTGACGAGCGCTTCGCCTACTACTTGGGCATCAACAACATCTTCGGTCTGATCGGGGCCTTCGGCGCCGAGCATCTCGCCGATGAACGCGTGCTCATCGCCGGCCTCCGCCGGTTTCTCGGCGGTGTCATCGACCTCGGCTCCCCGCTTCCCGCGCAACTGCTGCAGAAGCCGCACCTGCGGTGCAAGGCCAACATGCTGACCCGGCTCCACGGTCTCGACGAACTCGTCGGCCCCGTCGACACTCAGTCCGTCTATGTCACCATCGCCAACCCCCTGTACGCCTGAAGGAACATGATTACCGCCTGAACCACTGAACCGCTGAGAGGAGAGCGTCACCGTGCCTCCCGACGATGCGCACGCTGATGGAGGAACCGGCCCCGCCCCACGGGCTGGTTCGGGCATCGAGGACACCCTGGACCTGAAGCTCTCCGACGAGTTCCTCGCGCTGTTCGGGGAAGGCACACCGGCATCAACACCGGCCACCGCCCTGTCCGGCACCTCCGACCTGCTCGACAACCCGGCCGAATGGCGACCGGTCACCACGACCGCCGGCGTGTTCCAGCTCGTCCCGGTGCGACTGGACCGCGACCTGGCCGTGATCAGTCGTTGGATGAACGACCCCGCGGTCGCCACCTTCTGGGAACTCGCAGGGGACGAAGGCGTCACCGCCACCCATCTACGCCCGCAACTCGACGGTGACGGACGCAGCGTCCCCTGCCTGGGCGTGCTCTCCGGCATTCCCATGAGCTACTGGGAGATCTATCGTGCGGACCTCGACCCACTGGCGCGCCACTATCCCGCCCGACCGCATGACACCGGAATCCACCTCCTCATCGGTGGTGTGAACAACCGCGGGCGCGGCATCGGCACCACCCTGCTCCGGGCCGCCTCCGACCTCGTACTCGACAACCGTCCCCTCTGCGCACGCGTCGTGGCGGAACCCGACTTGCGCAACACTCCCTCCGTCTCCGCCTTCCTGAGCGCCGGCTTCCGGTTCTCGGCGGAAGTCGAACTCCCCGACAAGCGAGCCGCCCTGATGGTCCGCGACCGAGCCCACCGTGCCCAGCTGTGAACGACCTGTTGCATTACTTACACCGCTCGAAGCCCATCGGTTCCGTCCCGAGGAGTCCCCGTGCCGAACAATCCTGCGAGCCATGAATCAGCGGAGTCTCCCGCGCTGCTCAGCACTCCAGAACTGAACCGGACGGTCTGGGAACGGGCTGCCGCCCGCCTGCTCGCGAAAATGCTCGGAGAGTTCGCCTACGAGGAAGTCATCGACCCGGTTCCCAGGGCCGCCGGGAGCGACGTCTACACCCTTGCGATGGACGACGGCGAAACCCTGAACTTCCGCGCCGGACGGGGTGTCTACGGCGGTTGGCATGTCGCCACCGACTCGATGCGGCTCAGCGACCGGAACGCGCCCGCGGGTACCGGTCAGGACGAGAGCACCGGGACCATCCCGTTCCGCGACCCGTTGCAGTTCCTTGCCCGCGCCCACCGTCTCCTCGAACTCGACGGCGCCACTCTCGGCCATCTGATCCGCGAGATCACCACCACACTCGCCGCCGACGCCCGGCTGGACCACACCGCGTTCACCGCCGCCCGGCTGGCCGAACTCGACTACGCCGAGCTCGAGGGACACCAGACCGGCCATCCGTGGCTCGTCGCCAACAAGGGGCGTCTCGGATTCTCCGCCGCCGACGCCTCCCGCTTCACGCCCGAGGCCCGCAGACCGGTCAGACTGCCGTGGATCGCCGTGAGCACCCGGATCGCCGGCTACCGAGGTGTGACCCGCCTTGCCACTCCCGAGCAGCTGTACGCGCAGGAACTCGACGCCTCGGTCCGCGCATCATTCACCGCCGAGCTCCGCGCCCGCGGCCTCGCCCCGGACTCCTACCTCTTTCTTCCCGTGCACCCCTGGCAGTGGGACGAATGGATCGTTCCGCTGTTCGCCCCGGCCATCGCCGACGGTGACATCGTTCCGCTGCACACCGACGAAGACCTACGGTTGCCGCAGCAGTCCATCCGTACCTTCGCCAACCTCGGACACCCCGACCGGCACACCGTCAAACTGCCGCTGTCGATCCTCAACACACTGGTCTGGCGGGGTCTCCCGACCGAGCGCACCCTCGCGGCACCCGCTGTCACCACCTGGGTCCAGGGCCTGCGCGACCGCGACCCCTTTCTGCGTGACACCTGTGGGGTCATCCTGCTCGGAGAGGTGGCCTCCGTAACCGTCGAGCATCCGCTCTACGACCATCTCCCGGAGACCCCGTA
Source organism: Streptomyces sp. NPDC051020 (assembly GCF_040683105.1). NCBI lineage: Bacteria > Bacillati > Actinomycetota > Actinomycetes > Kitasatosporales > Streptomycetaceae > Streptomyces > Streptomyces sp. NPDC051020. Next base: position 40,973 of record NZ_JBFBCG010000058.1, read on the forward strand.
CCAGTTCAAGGAAATCCTCGGCGCGATCTGGCGAGAGCCGCTCCACCCCCGGCTCGCGCCCGGTGAGCGCGCCCGCACGCTTGCGTCGCTGCTCCACACGGATCCGCACGGCCGCGCCTTCACGGCCGAGCTCGTCGCCCGCTCGGGTCTGACCCCCTCCGCCTGGCTGACCCGGCTCTTCGCCGCACTGCTCCCGCCGCTGCTGCACTTCCTCTATCAGTACGGCACGGTCTTCTCCCCCCACGGCGAGAACGCCATCGTGGTCTTCGACGACCAGGATGTGCCCGTACGGCTGGCGATCAAGGACTTCGTCGACGATGTGAACATCAGCGCCCGGCCGCTGCCGGAACACGCGACCATGCCGGACGACGTACGCAGCATCCTTCTCACCGAGGAGCCCGGCTTCCTCACCCAGTTCATCCACTCAGGGCTCTTCATCGGTGTCTTCCGATTCCTGTCCAGGCTGTGCGAGGAGCAGCTGGCTGTCCCGGAGGACGAATTCTGGTCACTCGTCCGAGCCGAGATCCTGCGTCACCACGCGCGCTTTCCCGAGCTCAAGGACCGCTTCGAGATGTTCGACATGCTGACGCCGCGCATCGAACGCCTCTGTCTCAACCGCAACCGCCTGTATCGCGACGGCTACCGCGACCGGCCCGAGCGCCCCCACGCCGCCGTCCACGGCACAGTTCCCAACCCACTCCACCCCTCTGCATGAGTCCTGGAGTGATCCCCGTTGTCAGTGGTGCACCGTAGGCTGGTCACGCTATGACAAAGCCATCCCTCCCCGAGCTCCTGCATGCCGCCGTGACCGCCGTCGGCGGTACGGAACGGCCTGGTCAGGCCTCCATGGCCGAGGCCGTTGCCGAGGCTGTCGACGACAATTCCCATCTGCTGGTCCAGGCCGGTACCGGCACGGGCAAGTCGCTCGGTTACCTGGTGCCCGCGCTGGCGCACGGGGAGCGCGTCGTGGTCGCCACGGCCACCCTGGCGCTGCAGCGCCAGCTCGTGGAGCGCGACCTTCCGCGTACGGTCGACGCACTGCATCCGCTGCTGCGCCGTAGACCCCAGTTCGCGATGCTCAAGGGGCGCTCGAACTATCTCTGTCTGCACCGGCTCCATGAAGGTGTCCCGCAGGAAGAGGAAGAGGGACTCTTCGACCAGTTCGAGGCCGCGGCGCCGTCGAGCAAGCTCGGCCAGGATCTGCTGCGGCTGCGGGACTGGTCGGACGAGACCGAGACCGGAGACCGCGACGACCTCACCCCCGGTGTCTCCGACCGGGCCTGGGCGCAGGTCTCCGTCTCCTCCCGGGAGTGCCTGGGTGCCAGCAAGTGCGCGTACGGCGCGGAGTGCTTCGCGGAGATGGCCCGCGAGCGCGCCAAGCTTGCCGATGTCGTCGTCACCAACCACGCGCTCCTCGCCATCGACGCGATCGAGGGGGCCCCGGTGCTCCCGCAGCATGAAGTGCTGATCGTCGACGAGGCCCACGAGCTGGTTTCCAGGGTCACCGGAGTGGCCACCGGCGAACTCACCCCCGGGCAGGTGAACCGGGCCGTGCGCCGCGCGGCGAAGCTGGTCAACGAGAAGGCCGCCGATGCCCTGCAGACCGCGGCGGAGGGCTTCGAGCGGGTGATGGAGCTGGCACTCCCCGGCCGCCTGGAAGAGGTCCCGGAGGACCTCGGCTACGCGCTGATGGCTCTCCGCGACGCTGCACGCACCGTGATCACGGCCCTGGGTTCCACCCGGGACAAGTCCGTCCAGGACGAGGATGCCGTCCGCAAGCAAGCAATGGCCTCCGTGGAGACGGTCCACGGCGTCGCCGAGCGCATCACCCAGGGGTCCGAGTACGACGTCGTCTGGTACGAGCGCCACGACCGCTTCGGCGCGTCCGTGCGCGTCGCCCCGCTCTCCGTCTCCGGCCTCCTGCGCGAGAAGCTCTTCGCGGACCGTTCCGTCGTCCTGACATCCGCCACGCTCAAGCTCGGCGGAGACTTCAACGGTGTGGGCGCGTCCCTGGGCCTGGCTCCCGAGGGCACCGAGGGCGACGACATCCCGCAGTGGAAGGGGCTCGACGTCGGCTCGCCCTTCGATTACCCGAAGCAGGGCATCCTGTATGTCGCCAGGCACCTGGCCACGCCCGGCCGGGAGGGTTCGCGCACCGACATGCTGGACGAGCTTGCCGAACTGGTGGAGGCCGCCGGCGGGCGCACGCTCGGGCTTTTCTCCTCCATGAGGGCCGCCCAGGCCGCCGCGGAGGAACTGCGTGGCCGGCTCGACAAGCCGATCCTGCTGCAGGGCGAGGAGACGCTGGGTGAGCTGATCAAGAACTTCGCGGCCGACCCCGAGACCTGTCTCTTCGGCACCCTCTCGCTCTGGCAGGGCGTCGATGTCCCGGGAGCGAGCTGCCAGTTGGTGATCATGGACAGGATCCCGTTCCCGCGTCCCGACGACCCGCTGATGAGCGCGCGCCAGAAGGCCGTCGAGGAGGCGGGGGGCAACGGGTTCATGGCTGTCGCGGCGACCCATGCCGCACTGCTGATGGCCCAGGGCGCCGGTCGTCTGGTCAGAGCCACGGGCGACAAGGGTGTGGTCGCGGTGCTCGACCCGAGGCTGGCCAATGCCCGGTACGGCAGCTATCTCCGGGCCTCGCTTCCCGACTTCTGGTACACGACGGACCGCAACCAGGCCCGCCGCTCTCTCGCGGCAATCGACGCTGCCGCCAAGGCCGACGGGCGGTGATCCGGTAGCCCGTCCAGGGCTTCTGTTCATCTGTGAGGGGTCGACGGCGTCAGCCGCACCGACAGGGCCCCGGGACCGGTGCAGCGGATCCCGGGGCCCTGTCGGAACAGGTGTCTCTTCACACGCGCCGCAGCACCGCCACGACCTTGCCGAGAATGGTTGCCTCGTCGCCAGGGATCGGCTGGTACGCGGAGTTGTGCGGGAGCAGCCATACATGGCCGTCCTCCCGCTTGAAGCGCTTGACGGTGGCCTCGCCGTCCAGCATCGCGGCCACGATGTCGCCGTTCTCCGCTACGGGCTGACGTCGGACGGTGACCCAGTCGCCGTCACAGATCGCAGCCTCGATCATCGAGTCGCCGACGACCTTCAGAACGAACAGCTCGCCGTCCCCGACCAGCTGGCGGGGGAGCGGAAAGACGTCCTCGACCGATTCCTCGGCGAGGATCGGGCCACCGGCTGCGATCCGCCCGACGAGCGGTACGTACGATGCGGCGGGCTTGCCGGTCGTGTCGGTCGGCTGCGTACTGGGCTGATCCGAACCACGGACCTCGTACGCCCGGGGACGGTGCGGGTCGCGGCGCAGGAAGCCCTTGCGCTCCAGGGCCATCAGCTGATGGGCGACCGAGGACGTGCTGGACAGGCCCACCGCCTGACCGATCTCCCGCATCGATGGCGGGTATCCCCGGCGTTGCACGGAATCCCGGATGACCTCGATCACGCGCCGTTGGCGGTCCGTGAGCCCCGAGCTGTCCGCTCGGATGCCTGGAGGTCGGCCGGGGAGCGAGCGTGCCGGTCGTGCCGGCTCTGGCCCCTCCGTGTTCGTGACTGAGTCATTCATGGCATGCACCGGCTGGAGTCGGCTCTGGGAGCGGTCCTGGGCAGTGATGGTGGCACTGTCTGCGGTGGTGGTCACGTCGGCCCCTCTCGAATGGTCTCCCTAGCTGGACAACGGTAGTAGCTTTCGAAAGGTTGCGCCAAACACACGTTCGAGTGAAAAACAAATAAAAGCCCGTGCCCTGTTCACTGCTGGGTGTATGAGCGAGGTTCGGGTGGGTTTCCGACGGTGTTCCGGCCCAGGTCCGGGTCGCTTTGTGGCGTTCCGGCGCGACCGGCAATTCGGAGCATTACGGTAGCCTTCGCGGCCGCGCCGCTGCCACGCGGGGTGCTCTTCCGGCGGCCGTTCGGGTCAGGCGCCGGGTGCCCCGCGATCCGTGCGGCCGGGAGTGTCCCGTAACCTCGTGGGCGGCCGCACGTTGCCTGCGGGCCGCCCGGGATGCGTGACACGCGCTAGGGCCAAATGCGCAACCAAACCCAAGATCTAGTGGTTGGATTGTTCCAGCCACCCAGAAGTTGTGGTCGCCGGTCGATCCGGCCGTGGCCATCGCCTATGCTTGTGGCTGCTTCGAAGGTCCCCAACAGGGCCTGGAGAGGCTATTCAGTCGTGCCGTGAAGGAGGGTTCGGAGCCATGCACTGCCCCTTCTGCAGGCACCCCGACAGCCGGGTCGTCGACAGTCGCACCACCGACGACGGCACGTCGATCCGTCGGCGCCGCCAGTGCCCCGACTGCTCCCGCCGTTTCACCACAGTGGAGACCTGCTCGCTGATGGTGGTGAAGCGCAGCGGGGTGACCGAGCCCTTCAGCCGCACCAAGGTCATTTCCGGCGTGCGCAAGGCGTGCCAGGGGCGGCCGGTCACCGAGGACGCCCTCGCCAAGCTCGGACAGCGGGTCGAGGAGGCGGTGCGCGCCACCGGAAGCGCCGAGCTGACCACCCACGACGTGGGTCTGGCCATTCTTGGCCCTTTGCAGGAACTCGACCTCGTCGCGTACCTGCGCTTCGCGTCCGTGTACCGGGCGTTCGACACACTTGAAGACTTCGAGGCCGCGATCGTGGAACTCCGCGAGCGACGGTCTCCCATGGAGGGATGCGGGACCGGCGGGACTCTCGAGGTTCCCGTTCCCGCCGTCGCCGCCGACTGAGTGACACCGGCTGATCGACACAGGGCTGTGAGATCAGCGGCAGGGCGGCTGCAGGAACCTGCTCCGGGTGCTGTGCGCGGCATCCGAAGCATCAGACACACACTGTGCCCCGGGAAGTTCTGGGCACTTCAGGGCGTTTTTGCCCACATATGGGAGGCGGCATGACAGAGACGGCGAGCGGCCCGGCACGAGGTTCCCGAGCCAAGGGATCCAAGTCGACTGCGACGAAGCAGGGCCTGCGTATCGAGCGCATCCACACCACCCCCGGCGTGCATCCGTACGACGAGGTGGCTTGGGAGCGCCGTGACGTCGTCATGACCAACTGGCGCGACGGCTCGATCAACTTCGAGCAGCGTGGCGTCGAGTTCCCCGACTTCTGGTCGGTGAACGCGGTCAACATCGTCACCAGCAAGTACTTCCGCGGTGCTGTGGGTACGCCGCAGCGCGAGACCGGTCTGCGACAGCTCATCGACCGGATCGTGAAGACGTACCGGAAGGCGGGCGAGGACTACAACTACTTCGCCTCCCCGGCCGACGCCGAGATCTTCGAGCACGAGCTGGCGTACGCCCTCCTGCACCAGATCTTCAGCTTCAACTCGCCGGTCTGGTTCAACGTCGGCACGCCCCAGCCGCAGCAGGTCTCCGCCTGCTTCATCCTGGCCGTCGACGACTCCATGGAGTCGATCCTCGACTGGTACAAGGAAGAGGGCATGATCTTCAAGGGCGGCTCCGGCGCCGGCCTGAACCTCTCCCGTATCCGCTCCTCCAAGGAGCTGCTGTCCTCCGGTGGCAACGCCTCCGGTCCTGTCTCCTTCATGCGTGGCGCCGACGCGTCCGCCGGAACGATCAAGTCCGGTGGCGCCACCCGCCGTGCGGCCAAGATGGTCATTCTCGATGTCGACCACCCCGACATCGAGAACTTCATCGAGACCAAGGTCAAGGAGGAGGAGAAGATCCGCGCCCTGCGCGACGCGGGCTTCGACATGGACCTGGGCGGCGACGACATCACGTCCGTCCAGTACCAGAACGCCAACAACTCGGTCCGCGTGAACGACGAGTTCATGAAGGCCGTCGAGTCCGGCGGGAAGTTCGGGCTGCGCGCCCGGATGACCGGTGACGTCATCGAAGAGGTCGAGGCCAAGTCCCTCTTCCGCAAGATGGCCGAGGCCGCGTGGGCCTGCGCCGACCCGGGTATCCAGTACGACGACACGATCAACCAGTGGCACACCTGCCCCGAGTCCGGCCGGATCAACGGCTCGAACCCGTGCAGCGAGTACATGCACCTGGACAACACGTCGTGCAACCTGGCCTCGCTGAACCTGATGAAGTTCCTCAAGGACGACGGCAAGGGCAACCAGTCCTTCGAGTCCGAGCGCTTCGCCAAGGTCGTCGAGCTCGTCATCACCGCGATGGACATCTCCATCTGCTTCGCCGACTTCCCGACCCAGAAGATCGGCGAGAACACCCGCGCCTTCCGTCAGCTGGGTATCGGCTACGCGAACCTCGGCGCCCTGCTGATGGCGACCGGCCACGCGTACGACAGCGACGGCGGCCGCGCCCTCGCCGGGGCCATCACCTCGCTGATGACCGGCACCTCGTACAAGCGCTCCGCCGAGCTCGCCGCGGTCGTCGGCCCGTACGACGGCTACGCCCGCAATGCCGAGCCGCACCAGCGGGTCATGAAGCAGCACGCCGACGCCAACGCCGCGGCCGTCCACATGGACGACCTGGACAACCCGATCTGGGCCGCCGCCACGGAGGCCTGGCAGGACGTCATCCGCCTCGGCGCGAAGAACGGTTTCCGCAACGCACAGGCCTCGGTCATCGCGCCCACCGGCACCATCGGTCTCGCGATGTCCTGCGACACCACCGGCCTCGAGCCCGACCTCGCCCTGGTCAAGTTCAAGAAGCTGGTCGGCGGCGGCTCGATGCAGATCGTCAACGGCACCGTTCCGCAGGCTCTGCGCCGCCTGGGCTACCAGGAGGAGCAGATCGAGGCGATCGTCGCCCACATCGCCGAGCACGGCAATGTGATCGGCGCCCCCGGTCTGAAGGCCGAGCACTACGAGGTCTTCGACTGCGCGATGGGCGAGCGTTCCATCTCAGCGATGGGCCACGTGCGCATGATGGCGGCCATCCAGCCGTGGATCTCCGGCGCGCTCTCCAAGACGGTGAACCTGCCGGAGACGGCCACCGTCGAGGACGTCGAGGAGGTCTACTTCGAGGCGTGGAAGATGGGCGTCAAGGCGCTCGCCATCTACCGCGACAACTGCAAGGTCGGCCAGCCCCTCTCCGCGAAGACCAAGGAGAAGGAGAAGGCCGAGGTTACGGCCAAGGCCGAGGAGACCATCCGCAGCGCGGTCGAGAAGGTCGTCGAGTACCGCCCGGTCCGCAAGCGTCTGCCCAAGGGCCGTCCCGGCATCACCACCTCCTTCACGGTGGGTGGCGCCGAGGGCTACATGACCGCCAATTCCTACCCGGACGACGGTCTCGGTGAGGTCTTCCTGAAGATGTCCAAGCAGGGTTCCACCCTTGCCGGCATGATGGACGCCTTCTCCATCGCCGTCTCGGTCGGTCTGCAGTACGGCGTCCCGCTGGAGACGTACGTCTCGAAGTTCACCAACATGCGCTTCGAGCCGGCCGGCATGACGGACGACCCGGATGTGCGGATGGCGCAGTCGATCGTCGACTACATCTTCCGTCGCCTGGCGCTGGACTTTCTGCCCTTCGAGACCCGTTCGGCACTCGGCATCCACTCGGCCGAGGAGCGTCAGCGTCACCTCGACACCGGTTCGTACGAGCCGTCTCTCGAGGACGACGAGCTGGATGTCGAGGGCCTGGCCCAGTCCGCCCCGCTCCGGACGGAGCCGCTGAAGGCGGTAGCCGCTCCGCAGGAGGCGGAGATGCCCGCTCCGAGGACGGCACACACCTCGGCGGAGCTCGTCGAGATGCAGCTGGGCATCAGCGCGGACGCGCCGCTGTGCTTCTCCTGCGGTACGAAGATGCAGCGCGCCGGGTCCTGCTACATCTGTGAGGGCTGCGGCTCGACCAGCGGCTGCAGCTGATCCAGAGCCCCGTAGGGGCATGAAGCACCGGTCAGGGCGGTGGAGTCGGTCTCTCGACTCCGCCGCCCTCGGCGTCCGTCCTGCCGGCGCCCAAGGTGTCAGGTGCCCGGCTTGTGGTTTCCCATGATCGCGGCATACGAACCGGGGTCGCCGTCGAAGCCCCGGACCGTTCCATCGAACGTCCAGATGCCCGATCCGTCCCGGACGAACTCGGCCACGGTCGCCGCGGTAGCGGTGGCGACCCCGGAGAAGTCGTCCTCCGCCAGGTTCGTGTAGCCCTCGCGAATCTGCACGCCGGTATTGGCTATGTCGCCGAACGTCTTCCGGCCGTCGCGCTGCTGAATGACCACTCCGACCACGACCCGGGCGTACGCGGTCGACAGCCGCTCCAGTTCCAGAGTCATCACCTCGTCGAAACCGAGACCCTGGCCGGTCCTGCTGTCGCGGTTCAGCGTGATGGTGCCGTCCGGCGAGCGGCTGTCGAAGTGCACGAGATACGAGGGGCTGCCGGACGGTTCGTCCGCCGGGTAGGTCGCCGCGATGATGTCGAGGTCGTGAGCGGGCGCGCCCGGCGGACTCGGGTCCCACTTGAGCTTGACCTCGACCTTTTCGAAGTCCTTGTTGGGAGTGCTCATCGCGCTTCCCTCCTTGTCGCTGGGCCGTCGGACCGGTCGTACCATCCGATCATGTCCGTAACTCTCCCTGGAGCCAACCGGCTTGGGAGCGGGCGGCGGAATCGGGCCATAGTTGTTCCCGGCGCCTTTCAGTGCGGGATGCGGCGCGGTGGACGCTGGCTGATCTCTTCGCGGAAGAGCTCGATCGCGCTGCTCACCTGCCGCATCAGGTGGGTGTTCTCGATGCGGTCGAGGTAGAGACAGTTGCGGGCCAGCCCTTCCAGCTCGAAGGCGAAGCAGAGCGTCATCAGCGGGTTGATGAACAGCTCGCTGCCACGGGTGCGTGACGTGAACTGGACGTCCCCGAAAGCGCCCTGGACCGCGGCGGCGATCGATCCGTTGACGATGCTCGGGTCCTCGGGCGTGTGCTCCTGGGCGTGTGCCACCGCGTCGACGAAGAGGGCTCCCTCGCGCGTCGTACGGGAGACGGAGAATGCTCCGAGGCAGGCGCCGTCGCGTTCGAGAGCGGCGATGTTCTCCAGGACGAGTCCGTGGCTCACCCCGTGGTACGCGTCGATTCCGAAGCCGACGGAGACGACAAGGCGCTCCGGTACGTCGATTCCGGCGAGGGCGGCGACACTGGTCAGGTCTTCCTCCGGGGTGCCGAGCCCGGTTTCGTCTCCACGCATCAGGATGTCCGTACCGCCGTCGACAAGGACGACCGCATCGATGTCGTACCGCTCGATCAGCGCCCGGTAGGCCGCGCGCAGCGGCTGCACTCCCACCCGGGTGAAGGCGTGCACGGTGCTCGGGTAGTGGTGCAGCTCGAGCCACTGGGCGAGGGTGCGTTCCGGGAAGTACGCCTGATGGAGGGCCGTTTCAGGGGTGATGACTGCGACGTCCGGTGCCAGCCAGGCGTTGAGGGGAAGCCCTTCGAGCGCGCTGAACGACAGATTGGCGAGCCGGACGTCCTTGCCCTGATGGAGCAGGGAGAGCGCCACCGGCAGGCCCGCGTAGATGTCGAAGCCGCCGCCCGCCCCGGCCACGAGGATGCGCTCGGCCGATTCGAGACGCGCGAACAGAGGGTTGGTGTGGAAGGCCGTCATGGAGATCATTCTCCGGTCCTGGTTAACCGGTTCGGGCGCACTCCGGCAGAGCATGACCCGCGCCACGTTCGGCGCCGTACGATAGCGCGGTGCTGGTCAAGTGGATTCGCTGCACCGTGATGGATCGTCGTGGTTTCGAGCGGGGGCAGCGAAAGTGGGCGGGGCTGCTCGGTGAGCCGGGGTTCAGGGGACAGGGGGGCGGATGGAGTCGGGGGCGGCCGGAGGTTGCCCATGTGTTCGCGTTCTGGGAGAACCGGGTCTTCTACGACTCCTTCATGGCGCGCGCGCATGACCAGTTGGCTGCGGCGCAGTCCGGAACGTACAGCGACATCCAGGTCAAACTGTTCGAATGCCGCTTCGACGTGAAGACCGGCTTCGAGCCGCATTTCACTGATGCGGACGTGGTCAGAGTGGCACACAGCACCGTGCATGAGGACCGCGTGGAGCATTTCACGCTGATGCAGCAGCGGGTGTGGAATCCGGCGATGGCCGGATCGCCCGGAATGCTGCGCGGTGTGTTCGGTGAAGCGCCGGGGCACGAGTTCCTCGTGTTGTCGATGTGGCAGTCGAGCGCTGAGCGGGGCAAGTACCGGCCGGGGAGCGTCGAACGGCTTTCGCAACGGGCGCAGACCGAGGACGATGTGGCGGCTCTGGCGGGGGACGTCGTGCAACTCGAGCCCTCCTGGACAGTCTGAGCTGACGGCACCCGGGGCCCTTGCGCCAGTGCCGCGACCGGCAAGGTTTGCGCGCACCGGCCACCTCGCCGACCGCATCGGCCGCAAACCCTTGATCGTCACCGGCATG
>NZ_JBFBCG010000059.1:0-47891 GCF_040683105.1 Streptomyces sp. NPDC051020
GGCATGGGAGGGGCCCCCTCCGCGTCGCCTCCCTCCTCCGCCTTGCCAGGCTTGCCCCTCGCCCCGCTCCTTCCTCCACCCCACCCATGTGCGCGCCCTCTTACGCAGGTTCTGGCTTCGGCTGGAGATTCTGCAGCACGACCCGGGTCTTGCCGCAAGGCCCCCGGTGCGCTATATGTTGAGAGTGGCAAGGAGTGGACAACCTCCTTGCCCTTGTTTTTTCGTCCGCTGCCGGCACCGCACTTCTGCGGTAGCTGTGGGCGTGACGGGGGCTTCTCGGCGTGCTGCTCGCCTCCCCGGCTGCTTGACAAGGGCGATGGGGATTCAGTCACAGGTCATGAGCACAGGGCGTGTCGGAGCGCGGCGCCGCATTTCCGTATTCCCGTACGGATCTCGCCAGTGTGATCGGTCGGGTCAGGTCCCAGCCTCCGGATGATGGCGACGGTGACCAGCGCGTAGGCCACGTGCGGAACGATGTCGGCGACCCAGTCGGAGCGTGACCACGTGCGCGGGTCGGTCACGCGCAGCACGGTCATCGGGCCGTTGGTTCCGATCAGCGCCCCCGTCGTCGCTGTGGCGGTCAGGAGCGGGCTTCCCGGTCGCCAGCCGCAGGAGAGTGCAAGACCGAGCAGGGCGCCCATGCCCACACCTGATGCCATGCCGGTCAGGGGGCCCAGGCCTTTGACGCGATTCTTCCGTGCGTCCTCGTTGCCCGGGATCGGAACGTGCAGGGCCTCCGACAGCCGCTCCACGGTGACCTCGGGTGTGGTGCTCTCGCCTCGGCCGCGGGTCACCATGTCCAGGTAACCGACCGCGTTCAGGGCCGTGGTCCCGGCAGCGCCCGCGGCAGCCCCGGCCAGGAGACCACGAAGGTGCCGGGACGGACCGGTGACTCCCGTCATAGGCCGTTCATCCCTTCACGAAGTCCGGCAGCGCGGGGTTGACAACCTTTGAGTGTGTCCAGCCGACGTTCCGTGGACCGCCCTCCACCGTCATGGAGGTGAGGTTTTAGATCAGCGCAGGCAGCCGATTGACGGCGTTCTTGTCCGACAGGATGCGGCCCGCGTCGCCACGGATCAGCACGATCGGCTGCCCGCTGCGGTGGTCCTCGCGGCAGATGTCGATCGGAGTGGCATTCTCCTGGCCGACGTTGACCACGGTCATGGTTGCCACGGTTTCCCGTACGGATACGGCCCATTTTCAGCCCTGCCGCGTTGTTTCATGGGCCGGCGGGGCTACGGAACACCTTTTACGTACGCACCATCTCAGTAAATACACCGAATGGCTTACTCCGCCACCTGAGCCTCAGCCTCCGCCACCTGAGCCTCAGTATCGGATTCGAGTGGATCGTTGTCCGACGAACCCCCAACGAGCGGACACGTTTGGGAGTCCGTGAACCGCACCGGCGTGCAAGCGCCAACGAGCTCGCGCGTCACCTCGCCGCGTTGTCGGAACGTCCGCATACATCCCGTATACGGACGCCCCTGACGCCCCTCTGCCTGGTGCTGCACCGCATCCGATGCCGCGCGCTGTCCCGCCAGGGATGACGGGACAACCCTTAGACTCGCGGCACAGCGTCCGGCTTCACCGCGCGCCGCGCACAGCCCGATGACGTCCGCACCGACCCTGCCGTGCAGTGTCAGATGTTCTGCAATGCACACATGAGTCCGACCTGGATGTGGAGTCGATGCATGACGCAGGCCCCCGAGCTGTGGCTCGCTCAGCCACGAAACCTCAAGTCCTCTTTTCCCGTCCTGCTTTTGGCCGTGGCGACGGGAGCGGTCGACGCGATCAGCTTCATGACCCTCGGCGGTGTGTTCACCAGTGTGATGACCGCGAACCTTGCTCTGTTCGGTCTCGCCATCGCCACCCACGACGCACTGCTGGCCGGTCACGCAGCACTGGCGATCGTCGCGTACGCCTGCGGCGTGCTTCTCGGCAGTCGGGTTGCTTCCCTCCCGGGCCGCGCACGCTGGAGCGGTGCCCGGATCGCACTGCTCGCAGAGGTGATCGTCATGACTGCTGCGATGACGGCCTGGGCCGCTCTGGACGGCAAGCCCGCCGGCGCCAGCCAACTGGTCCTCCTGGCGGCCATGGCCGTGTGCATGGGATGCCAGGGCGGCATGATCCGTGTCGTCGGCGGGCCGAATCTCTCGACCACCTACATGACGGGCGCTCTCACCGGCGCGCTGGTTGCGCTCGCCGTAAGGAAAGAGGTTGAGCGGTACAACATTGCGGTGATCGTGATGCTGCCGACAGGGGCGGGGTTGGCAGCGCTTCTTGTCACCCACGCACGGGCAGCTGCTCTGGCCCTGCCCTTGATGCTGCTGACTGCGGCCCTCACGCTTTCTTTCCGGCGCCCTGTGCCCCGCTAGGGCCTGTTCTGAGTCCGGATCACGGGGTGGCGGGCAGGCCGGAGTGATTCAACCACCTCGAAGATCATTTCATGAGGAATTCGAGGGTCCTTGTGATTCACTGAGGCACATGGGGATCGGGGTACTCATCACGCGGACGAAACGGCTGGCGGCACACGAGGGGCGGTGGATGGCGAGCCTCGGACTGTGGGTGGCTCGGCGCTCGAACGGGGTCGGGGACGCGGACATCGCTATCGGGTATGCGCGTGCTCAGGCGTCAACGGCGTATGGGCTGGTTTTCGTGTTCGTGGTAGAGACGGTCGGGGTGTCCTTCATGCTCGCCGCGTATCCGGTCGCCCACCTGGTCATGCTGCTTCTCGACCTTTACACGGTGTTTCTGGTGTTGGGGCTGCACGCCGCCGCCGTCACACGCCCACACGTCGTGGGGCCGGGCGGGCTGCGGTTACGGCGCGGTACGCGGCTTGATCTGCGGATACCGCTGGAACGGATCGCCTCCGTCCGTTACGACCTCCGGTTCCCGGACGCCAACAAGTCCGAGGACGGTGTACTGGACGTGGCTATCGCGTCGCAAACTTCGATCACCTTCGAATTGACCCAACCAGTCACCGCCGTGAGCCTGTGGGGGCGGCGCGCGGAGGTTCATACGATCCGCTGCCACGCCGACGAACCGCAGACCGCCGTCGCAGCGATCAAGAAGCTGCTGGCGATCGACAGCTGACCGGATCGGCTCTGTCACCGCAGGTCGGTCATGCGAAACTGCAGCGCCGCGGGGCAGCGGCTGCAGGCCATGGACGGCGTGACGACGGCCCTCGACCTGGAAGCGGGCCTCATGCCCATCGGGCGTGCGTACGCCGCGGCCGCCGCGGACGGACGCCCGCTGCACTACGGCTTCTCCGCCTCGTGGGGTGGTGCCCGGGCCCAGGTGCTCGCCGGCATCCAGCCTGACGCACAGATCGGGAGCGGCCTCGCGGTGCTCGGCAACCGCGCATGGCAGAGCTCCTGTACCTATCGTGAACTCGCCGAGTGGCTGGCCTGATTGAGGGTGAGCTGAGCGCCGGAGCGCTCGGCATCGGAGTCCTCCTCGGGTACGCGCCCCACAGTGAGCCTGCTGAGTTCCTCGCTGTCGCCCGCCTTGCCGCGAAGGCCGGTGTGCCGACGTATACCCGCGTCCGAGAGCTGGTCGAGGTGGATCCCGGGGTGCCGGCCGTATCGATCGCCGTATATGGGACGGGCGCCGCCCACCGTCGTCCGGTGGCCCTCTGCCTCAGCTCTCGCGCAGGCCGGGCATCAGCCGCACCGTCACCGTCTTGGGCCGTTGGTACTCCTGGAGCGCCAGCGTGCTCAGATCCGTACCGTGGCCGGACGAGCCACGCCCGCCGTGCGGGAGCTCCGCCGTCTGCACCAGATGGCAGTTGAGCCAGGCCTCGCCCGCGTCGAGGCGGGCCGCGAGATCGAGCCCCGTGCCGAGGTCGGTCGTCCAGACACTGGCCGCCAGGGCCTGGGGGACACTGTTCGCCAGGCCCAGGGCCGCTTCCACGGTGTCCGCGTGCTGGACTGTGAGGAGCGGGCCGAAGACTTCCTCGGTGACCGTCGGGTCGTCGTGCGGGAGATCAGCCAGGACAAGGGCCGCGCGCCAGTTGCCGTGCTCCTCGCCAGGCGGGGTGGCGATGTCCGCCGCCAGCACTCGCTTCGCGGACGAGGAAGCGACCAGAGCGTCGTAACGCGCCACCTGGTCCGGGTTGTTCAGCGGGCCGAAGTCGCGGCCGGCCAGCCGGGCCCCCATCGCCTCCGTCAGGCGGCCGACCGTCGACTCGTAGTTCTCCGTGAGCGTGATGACCCGGGCCGGCGCCGCGCAGCTCTGGCCTGCGTTGTACGTGGCCGCTTCCGCGAGCGACGCATACGTGTCCGTCGGGGCGTCCGGGAGAACGACGGCCGGGGCGTTGCCGCCCAGCTCCAGGCTGATCCGGCGCGTCCCCGCCCTTGCCGCCACATCCAGACCCGCCCGGCCGCTGCCCGTGAACGCGACCATGTCCACCGGGGAGTCGACCAGTAGTTGGCCCGTCCGCCGGTCTCCCGGAAGCGACTGGAGCACGCCCTCGCCCAGGGTCTGCGCGGCGTGCTCCGCCAGCAGTTCCAGCGCGTCCGGGGTGGTCTCCGCCGGCTTCGCCACCACCGTGTTGCCCGCAGCGAGTGCCGGGGCGCAGCGCCAGGCCGCCATCATCAGCGGGTAGTTCCAGGGGACGATCACCCCGACCACGCCCATCGGCTCCCAGCGCACCCAGCTCTCGTGCCCGGTCACCAGTCGGCCCGCCGCCGGGGCCGTCCGGGTCCGCGCCGCCGTCGCGTAGAAGCGGAACAGATCCGCCACCTGCTCGATCTCGCCCGCCGTCTCCGTATCCGGCCTGCCCGTACCGGCCCGCTCACGAGCCGCGTACTCCGCCGCGCTGTCCTCGATCAGCGTCGCCAGCCGGTCCAGGCGTCGCGCCCGGTCCTTGGGGGTCAGGGCGCTCCATGTGCCGAGCGCCGTACGGGCCGCTGCCACGGCCGCAGCCACCTCGGGCTCGCGGGAGACGGGAGCGGTGCCGCGGGGATGCCCCGTGCGAGGGTCGGTGAGTTCAGTGTTCATCGTTGCTTTCCGCTCGTGGCTTCCTGCTGCTCGTTTCTCACAACGCGTACGACCGCAGCCACAGTTCCAGTGTCAGCACCAGCCACAGCTTGCCGCCGTGACGGGGCAGGAGCGTGCCCTCGCCCTTCATCCAGGCGCGGATCGTGTCCGGGCGGAACAGGCCCCGGTGTGCCGACTGCCGGCTCAGCAGCAGATCGTTTCCGAGGTCGCGCAGCGGACCCGTCAGCCACTGCTGCACCGGCACCCGCATCCCGCTCTTCGGTCGGTCGACGACCGTGTCGGGGAGGAGGTCGCGCACGGCCTCCTTGAGGATCCACTTCTCCGCCGAGCCACGGAGTTTGTACGTCGGCGGCGTGGCGAACGCGTGGTCGACGACCCGGCGGTCGAAGAGCGGTGCCCGGCCCTCGATGCCCTGCGACGCCGTCAGGCGCTCCACCTTGGTCAGGATGTGGTGCGCGCCCTTGGTCCGCAGATTGCAGTGCAGGAGCTGGTTGAGGAGGTGGCCCATGCGGTGCGGGCTGTCGATGCCCGGTGCCAGATACGGCTCCACGAACCGCTGGGGCCGCGGGGCGTCCCGCAGTGCGTCCAGCGTCTGCGGGGTCAGGAGCGTGGGGAGGTCCGTCCAGCACTTGCGGTACGAGCGCAGATACGCCGTTGCCCGGTCCTCGTCCCAGGGCGCCCCCGCTTCACGGTGCATCTCCTGCACCAGCATCGGGAGGTTTTTCGGGCCGCCGAACACGGGGTCGCCGCCCTCGCCGTTGAGCACCACCGACGCGCCGTCCGCGGCCACGGTCTCCGCGAGCAACAGGTTCGGGACCGTCAACGGATCGCCCACCGGGCTGTCCAGGAGCGCAGCCGCCTCCGCGAGCCGTGAGGCGACCGTCTTCCCCGACACGTTCAGGACCCGGTGACGGGTATGGCAGTGGGCGGCCACCAGGCCCGAGTAGCCCAGCTCGTTGGGGAGTTCGTCGCCGAAGCTGATCGAGTACGTGTGCACCGGATGGCTGTGGAGCTTCGTCGCCAGCGCGGTGACGAGGGAGCTGTCGATCCCGCCGGAGAGAAGTACCGCTGCCGGCTCCGCCTCCGGGAGCCTTTCGGCCGTCGCCTGCTCCAGGAGCGCCCGCAGGGCCAGGACATGCTCCGTCGGATCCTGCGGCACCGGCTCCGCGATGTGCTCGTGGGGCTCCCAGTGCACGGTCTCGGTGACCGCGCCGTCCTCCGCCAGCCGCAGTACACGTCCGGGCAGGACTTCCCGCACGCCCGTCAGGAGCGTCTCCTCGCCCGGCAGATAGGCGAAGGTGAGGAACGAACGGACCGCGGACAGATTCATCGAGGTGCCGAGCGCGGGCCAGCGCCGCAGCGCCCTCAGCGAGGTCGAGGCTGTCCAGGCTCCTTCGGCGCGGGCGTAGAAGAGCGTCCGGGCGCCCACGTGGTCGCGGATCAGGATCAGGTCCGTGCCGTCCAGCACGGCCAGCACGAACATGCCTTCGGCCAGCGCCACTCCCGCGTCGCCGAGCCGCGCCCAGCAGCGCAGCAGCAGTTCACCGTCGGAGCAGTGGGCAGGTACGGGGTGCCCCTCGGCATGCAGCGCGGACAGGAGGGCCGGGCGGTTGTGCAGGGTGACCTCACCCACCGCCGTCAGGCCGAATGCCGTGAACGGGCCGTCGGCGCGGCCGGGTTCGTCCGTGATCAGGCCCAGGGCAGCCCCGGGGACGTCCACGGATGCCCGGCCGGTCCCGGCCGCACCCATCGCCTCGACATGGGCCCGGGCCTGCTGGGTGGTCGGGGACAGGCAGGCGCAGAAGCGTGCCATGGACGGCTCCTCTCCTCGATGTTCCTTGTTCCGTACTCCGTACTGCTGCCGCCGCTCCTACGGCTTCCGGTGGTGCCGACGCGGCCCGCTCAGCCGAAGTCGTCGTCGCTCCAGGTGTCCCCGCCGTCGTCCCAGCCCGCGTCCCAGTCGTCCGTCCCGCCGTTATCGGAATCGCCGCCCCCGCCCGAGTCGCCCGAGGACGACGACTGGCTCTGCGCCTGCTGCCGGCGGAGCTCTTCCTCCTCTTCCGGGCTCATACCGAGCGGCGGCAGCTGGGCGGCGGTGATGGCGAGGCCCGCTACGCCCAGGCCCGCGAGCATGCCGCCCATCCTGCCGCCGAACGACGTCCGGTTGACCAGCACCGTCTCGCCACGGCCCCACAGGGTGCGGCCGTATCCGATGTCCCGGGCGTATGTCACCGTGCCGTCGGCGAGGACCCGTTTGATGATGTGGGTGCCGAGGAGTTCGTCGGTGCCGGAGGCATTCCGGTTGTCGTGCCAGCGCACGAGGTGAGGGGAGGAGTTCTCGCGGTGGCGCCACTCCTCCCGGCCGTCCTCGTAACGACGGTGGACGCTGCCGTCAGCGAGCAGCTCGTCGGAGTAGCCGATCTCTTCAGGTCGGATCATCGTGTGCGTTCCTCGGGTCTGTGGGGCGGTCGTGGCCGCGGGAAGAGGGGCTCGCTGGGACGGGTCACCCCGCGGTTCACAGTCGGGTGACGCGGCGGATCACGAGGCGGGCCAGGTCAGGAAACCCGTGGTGCGCAGCCCGCGCAGTTCGGACCACATGGAATTCCGGGGCGGTCGCGGTCCCCGCGTGAGGCGCAGCACCGTACGCACCAAGCGGGGCGGTGACACGGCCGCGACCTGCGTGAACCGTCCCCGTGCCAGCCATGCGGCCTCCTCGGGCCGCAGCCCGGGCGGCCAGGGCTCCAGCGGCGGAGCCGGTGCCGGGCCGCGGCCGGTCGGCAGGCGCAGGGTTGCCGCATGCCGGGGCACGAGCCCGATCGACGTGACCCGCACGCCGGGGACCGGGCCGAGAGCGGCCCTGACTCGCGCCGGGAGCCCGATGCCCTCCGGGCTTGCGTCGTGGAGCACATGGACCGTCGCGCCCTCGGCCCGCTCCAGCGCCGCGACGAGGCGCGGGTCGAGCGGCAGGGCGTCGGGCGCCGCGAGGACGGGACAGGCCGCTTCCAGTTGCACATGGTTGGCGAGCAGCATCCGGGCGATCGAGCTGTCCTGGCAGACGAGAAGGCGGGGGAGCCCGTAGGCGTAGAGGTCGGGTTCGGCGGCATCGGAGGCGGACAGAGGCCGTGACGGCGCGGACCGGACCGGCGGGAGCAGGCCGTCCACGGCCTCCCGGCCCCGTGCCTCCAGCGCACGCGTGAACGTGGGCAGCCGCAAGGGAGGGGCTGGGGTGCGCGGGATGCCGGGGAGGAGGGTCGCGGCCGGGCTCAGGACACGGCAGGTCTCGTAATAGAGCTGCCGTTCCGTGAACCTGATGCTGCCCGGGCCCGCGGCGCGCGCGGCGGCTGCGGTGATCGCGCGGTCGAGGAGCCGGGCGCCAGGCCCGCGGCCGTTACGGGGGTTCCGGGCCATGGAGGTCCCGATTCCGGGAGCCTGGAGGCGTCGCGGCGTCATGCGGAGCTGGTGCCCTTCTTCTTGTATGTGCTGGCGCCGGATGGCCGCGAGGTCCTCGGGGTCCGCGGCGCCTGTGGCCAGGTGAGGAAGCCGTGGGTGAGGGCCTCACGGGGGGTGGGCCGCGGGGCGGCCAGCGCCCGTTCCACCGCCCGGACGACGATCGATTCGAGGACGCGCGGCGGCACGGCGGCGAGCGGACTCCAGAAGCCCTCGCCGAGCCACTGTGCGTCGGCCTCGGTCAGACCTGCGACCGTGCGGAGCTGTTCCGCGTCGGCGAGCGGATCGTGCCGGGCGAGTCGCACGACGCCCTGTTTGCCCCTGGCCGCGGAAACGGGGAGGCCCGCGTCCACCACGACGCGGTCGGGCTGTGCGCCACGGATGAGCGGCGCCAACAGCACGCCCTGCGGATCGGCGTCGTGCAGGACGACCACCGGGAGCCCGCTGCGATACTGCGTGAGCGCGCTGAGCGCCGCCGCCAGGACGACGGGGCGCCCTCCGGTTCCGTCGGCTTCGGTGACCTCCACGAGGTCGGCCTTCAGACGGTCGGGGATGCCGTTGGCCGTGAGGAAGCGGCTGACCGCGCGGTCCGTGCAGAGGATCGCGGCCTTGGGCCGGGACACCGGAACGGACGCACCGGAACGGTTCGCCCCGCGCGGCCGGGGCACGGGGTCCGCGTCGTCGACGACGCCTTTCGGCAGGCCGTCGTACACCGCCGACCAGGAGCCGTTCATGAGGGCACGGAAGGTCCGTTCGGCAGGAATGATCTGCCCATGGGGCAACCGACCGGGGCGGTGCCGCATGGAGGACGCGACGACGAGGGCGGCGCACGCGGCGGCGCCGGCGAGGAATGCGAGCAGTCCGCCGGTCAGGACGGCGCATGCGACGAGGGCGGCGGCCACCGGCAGGGCAACGAGCCAGCGGATCTTCGCCGGCACACCCTCCGGATCCCGCCCGGCCCAGGCGTAGTTACGGCTGCGGGACAGGTACCAGAGCTGGGTGAGGGTGATCTTCAGGCGGCCGTGGTCGGTGGCGCGTTGCGCGATGTCCCGGATCCGGATGTCGTGCATGCCCTTGCCGTGTACCGCGGGGTCGAGCGCGAAGCGCTTCCCGCAGTGCGCGCATATTCTGCCTGTGCGCTGCTTGCCCGTCAGCGAGGCGGCGCAGCGGGGGCAGATCATCGCTCACCCGCGTGGCCCTGAGCCCCTGAGCCCGGCCAGGTCATGAACCCCACGGACGCGGCGCGACGCCGCTCCGGATCGACACTCCGCGTGACCTGTTCGGCGACCCGGGTGACGGCGGCGAGCAGCCGGGCGGGGGGCATGCCGATGAGCGGGAAGCGCCAACCCTTTCCCAGCCACTTCAGCTCCGCCTCGGTGAACTCGCCCAGCTCGGTGAGGAGCGCCATGGTCTCCCTGTCGGGCTTCTCCTGCTTGTCGCGGTAGGGCACGGCCTGCGCCAGACGGCGGACGGTGCGCAGCGGCAACCCGGCGTCGATCACCGCGCGTTGCCCCGGACTCGCGCGGACGCGCCGGACGAGAAGCTCCCCCTGCGCGTCGGCGTCGTGGAGCACGATCACCGGGCCCCGCATGGGCAGGGCGTGGACCGCGTCGAGATCCTTGGCGAGCGCGATCCCGTAACGGGCGGGCAGGCCAGCGGCGTTGAGGAAGGCCGTGATGGAGCCGTCGGGGCACAGGAGTACGGCCCCGGGCGCAGCGCCGGAAGGCGCACGAGTTCTGGCCTGAGAGGGAACGGGAGGGGTGTCGTCGACCACCCGGGGCGGCAGCCCGCCGTACACCTGCCGCCAGGGCGCGAGCACCTCCGAACGGAACTCCGCACGGCTCATGACCGGGAAGCCCCGGCCCGCACCGGCGGCTCGTGCGAGGGCGAAGCCCGCGGAGACGAGCAGCAGGGCGCCCGAGACGAGGGCCAGGTACAGGTTCCCGGTGAAGATGCCGAAGACGCCGACGATCAGGCCCGTGAGGAGTGAGGTACCCGCACACCCCGGCGCGAACATGCCCTTTTTGAGGTGCCTGCGCGAGAGCGCGTACCACAATTGGTCCGGCGTCACCGCGATCCTGCCGCCCTCCGTCACCTTGTCGACGATCCTGCGCACCCGCAGGTCGCTGAGGCCGAGGGAGTTGGTCTTGGGGTCGAGCGCGTATGTGCGCCTGCAGTGGGAGCAGGTGTTGTTGGGGCGCTCCTTGCGGAGGAGGTTCTTCTGGCAGTGCGGACAGATCACCGGCGGACCTCCAGTGCGGTCGCCACACGGCGCAGTCGTGCGGCCAGGCGCTCGCGGACGGTGGTGGTGGCGATGCCGCGGTCCTGCTGATGGCGCTCGATGTCGCGCAGGGCGGCGGCGAGGGCGCGATAGTCGGTGGTGGCGGCTACGGCCACCTGGCCGGCTGTCGGGGTGTCGCCCGCGGCGCGGCGCTCGGCCTCCCCGGCGGTGATCGCGTAGTCCTCGTGGTCGATCCCGTAACCGGTGTTGGCCGCGAGGATCGTCAGCGGATCGGTGCCCCTGTTCGCGAAGGAGTGGGGCATCATCTCCGGAATCCGTATCAACATCCCGGGACTCAGCGGGACTTCGGTAACCCGGTCGCAGTCCACGTCGTAGAGGCCGCACGCCGCGTGGCCGAGGCTGAGGACGAAGTGCTCACCGCCGTGGGCGTGCGGGGTGAAGGCGCTGCGCGGCCCCACGACAGCGAGTTTTACCGTGGCGTTCGAGGGACGCTCGGGGGAGGTCGCCGCGTCGCCCACCAGGTAGTGGGCGAACTGCCCGTCATCGATGAAGCGGAGAAACTCCCGCTCGGGTCCCAGTTCGCGGGCGCCTTCGCGGTCAGCCAGCCCGATGCTTCCGTCCGGCCTCAGGTGGTACAGCTCCACAGCGCCGGGGAGCGTGCCCCACGCTCCACTCGGCATGGCGTCGGACATGCCGGCATGCGGTCTTCCGGACATCGCGCCTCCCCCGTCTTCCTGTGCGCGGCGCGCGCTTCGCCAGCGCATCGTACGGCCTTGATTCACAACAAGGGGAGCTCTTGGACCGGCTCTTGGGCAAAGCGCGGGGGAACGGCGGGCGAACGCGCGTGGCAAGGAGTGGACGGATGACGGCGCAGTCCACGAGGCGCACGTGTTGAAGCGGCGCGCGGCTGCAGCCACGCAACCTGTGCCCGTCCCACCGCAGTTCGTGCGCATGCTCCGTACGCACGTCGAGCGCTGTGGCGTGACACCGGACGGTCGGCTGTTGCAGAACGAGGCCGGCAACTACGTGGACGCTTCCGCGTACGGCCTGACGTGGGCGCGCGGGCGGGCACGCCTGACCGCCGCGAGGCGGCGGTCAGGCCGGCGTCCGTCAGTCGAGGGCGCGGCGGCCGGCCGTCGCCAGGCTCGGGTCCCAGCCGCGACGCGGTACGGAGTCGAGGAGCAGACGGGTATACGGATGCTCCGGGGTGTCCAGCACGCGATGCGTCGGGCCCGCCTCGACGACTCGGCCCGACCTGAGCACCAGGACATCGTCGGCGATGTGTCGGACCACGGCGAGGTCGTGGGTGACGAAGAGGTAGCCGATGCCCGACTCGCGCCGGATCGTGGCGAGCAGGTCGAGGATCTGTGCCTGGATGGACACGTCGAGCGCCGCGACCGCCTCGTCGAGGATGAGGACGCGGGGTTCGACCGCCAGGGCCCGGGCGATGGCGACGCGCTGGCGCTGTCCGCCGGAGAGCCGCCGGGGCAGGGCCCCGGCCTCCCGTTCGCCGAGGCCGACCTGGTCCAGGAGTTCGGCGACCCGCGAGCGACGGGCGGCCACGTCCAGCCGGGTGTGAAGGCGCAGCACCTCGTCGACGCAGTCGGAGACCGTCACCCGTGGGTCCAGCGAGAGATACGGATCCTGGAAGACCATCTGGATCTCGCGGGCGCGCGCGAGCCGTTCCGCCCGGCTCCGGGCGCGGGCGGAGCGGTCCCGGCCGTCCAGGCGGACGGTGCCGCCGTCCGGTCGTGCCAGGCCCACCAGCATCCGTACAGTCGTCGTCTTCCCGCTGCCGGACTCGCCGACGATGGCCAGCGAAGCCCCCGGTGCCAGGGTGAACGACACGTCGTCGACCGCCGCGTGGTCCCCGTACCGCTTGCACAGCCCCTCGACCACGAGCCCCTTCGTCGTGCCGGTCACAGCGTGATCCCTTCGTCGGCGCGGTGGCACGCGGCGAGTCCGTCGCCGTACCGCGCCAGTACGGGAGGCTCCTCGGAGCAGCGCGGTTGTGCGTGGGCGCAGCGGGCCGTGAAGGCACACCCCGGAGGTGCCTCGGCGAGGGAGACGGGGCGGCCCGGAATGGGCCGCGGGGCCGGTGCGCCCGGTTCGATGCGCGGGGTGCAGGCGAGGAGTCCCGCCGTGTACGGATGGCGGGGCCGGTCGAACAGCTCGTCGGTGCCCCGGGTCTCGACGATCCGGCCCGCGTACATCACGTACACGCGGTCGCAGATGGCCGAGGCCAGTTCGAGGTCGTGGGTGACGAAGAGAAGCCCGGTGCCCTGCTCGGCCCGCAGACGGGTGAGGATCGCGATGATCTCCGCCTGGGTCGTGACGTCCAGGGCGGTGGTCGGCTCGTCGGCGACCAGCAGGGCGGGCTCGGCAGCCAGAGCCGCGGCGATGACCACCCGCTGGAGCATTCCGCCGGAGAACTGGTGCGGATAGCGGCGCAGCGCGCCCCGCGGATCGCGGATGCCCACGGCGTCGAGGAGTTCCTCGGCCCGTGCGGTGGCCGCGGCGGCAGGGTTGCCGGCCGCGCGCAGCCCTTCGGTGAGGAAGTCGCCGACGCGGCGCAGCGGATTGAGGGAGGCGCGCGGGTCCTGGAAGACCATGGCCACCTGCCGGGTCCGGAGCGCGGCCAGTTCCGTACGGCTCATGCGCAGCACGTCACGGCCGGCGACGCGTACCTCTCCGCTGGTTCGTGCGCCTTCGGGCAGCAGCCCGAGAACGCTGCGGCAGGCCACCGATTTGCCCGAGCCGGACTCGCCGACCAGCCCGACCGTCTCCCCGGGGAGGACCCGGAGGCTGACCTCGTCCAGGATCGGCCGGGCAGCCTGGCCGTCCGGCAGTCGTACGCCGAGGCCGTGCATCTCGAGCACGGGGTTGTCCCCGGTGCCACGCACCGGAGTGCTGGTTTCGGTCATGGCGCTCACCGTTCCCGCTTCGCGATCCGGTCGGCGAGTCCCTCGCCGACGATGCCGAACGCCACCACGGCGAGGACGATGCACGCCGACGGCGCGAGGGCGGGCAGCATCGCCCCCTGCTGGAGGGCCGACTGACCCTCGTTGATCATGGCGCCCCAGTCGGCGGTGGGCGGCTGCACACCGAAGCCGAGGAAGGAGAGGGCCGCCAGGTCCATCAGGGCGTACCCGAAGTTCATCGCGGACTGCGCGAAGACCGTCGGAGCGATGTTGGGCAGCAGGTGCCGCAGGCAGATCGTCCAGCCCGACCAGCCCTGCACCCGGTACGACTCGATGTACGGGCGGGCCTTCTCCTGCTGCGCGATGCCGCGCACCAGCCGTCCCACGTACGGGGTGTAGGCCACGGCCATCGCGATCACCGGTGCGGTCATGCCGGAGCCGACGACGGCCACCAGGAGGATCGCCAGGAGCAGCCCCGGGATCGCGAACACCATGTCCATCGACCGGGACACGACCGCGTCCGCCCAGCCGCCCCGCCAGGCGGCGACCACGCCGAGCAGGGTGCCGAGGAGGGTGGAGACGCCGACGACGAGCAGCGGTCCGAGCAGACCGGTCCGCGCGCCGTGGATCAGCCGCGACAGGATGTCCCGGCCCGACTGGTCCGTGCCCAGCAGGTGGTCTCCCGTGGTCCCGACCAGGCTCGCCGAGAGGTCGAGCGACTCGGGATCGTACGGTGCGAGGACGGGGGCCAGGACGGCGACCAGGACGAGCACGAACAGGACCGCGATGGCCGCCGTGAACAGCGGCCCCTGGCCGAGGACTTGGAGGCCGCCAAGACCGGGGCGGCGGCGCAGCGCACCGGGTGCGGCGGCCGGGGGAGGTGCGGTGGTGGTCATGAGGAGCCTTCCCCGTGGAGGGACAACCGGGGGTCGATGAGCGGGGCGACCAGGTCGACGGCGAGGTTCACCACGACGAAGGCCGCCACGCTGAGCAGCGTGATCGCCTGGACGACGGCGAAGTCCTTGGCCGTCACCGACTGCACGAGCAGGGAGCCGATTCCGGACACGTCGAAGGCGGTCTCGACGATCGAGGTGCTGATGAGCAGACCGGCGAGCATGGTGCCGCCGACGGTGACGACGGGGCCGAGCGCGTTGCGCAGCACGTGCCGGCGGACCACGGCCTGCCGCGCGACACCGCGGGCGCGCGCCACCTCGACGTGTTCGCGCCGCAGTTCGTCGAGCATCGCCGAGCGGGTCACCCGGGCGAGCAGACCGGCGAAGGTCAGCGCCAGCGCGAAGGCCGGCAGCGTCAGGTGGTACAGCCGGTCCGTGAAGCCCTCCGGGGTGCCGCCCGGCCCCGGGAACCAGCCCAGTTGGACGGAGAACAGCGAGACCAGCGCCATGGCGCTGACGAACGAGGGTGTCGCCGTGGCCACGCCCGTGCCGAGAAGCACCACGCGGTCCACCGCGCCGGGGCGCAGCGCGGCGAGGACGCCGGCCGCCACCCCGAGGACGGCGACCAGCAGGGCCGCGTATCCGACCAGCAGGGCGGTGCCCGGAAGCCGGGAGGCGATGAGGCCCCCGACGTCCTGGTGGAACTGGGCGGACCGGCCGAAGTCGCCCTGCAGCACAGCGCCGAGCCACTTCGCGTACTGCGCGGGCAGCGGGTCGTCCAGGTGGTACTGGGCGCGCAGCGCCGCCGTGGTCTCCGGCGTCGCGGGGCGGCCGTGGAGCAGGAAGGACACCGGGTCGCCGGGGGCCAGGTGGACCGTGCCGAAGACCACGAGCGAGGTCACGAACAGCACCGTCACCAGGCCGAGGAACCGTCCGACGAGGTAGCGGGTCATGGCTTCGCGGCCCCGATCGTCGCGGCCCACGGGTAGTACAGCTGCGCGATGCCGGTGGGAGCGCCGGTGATCCGGTTGCCGAGGAAGACCGAGAAGGGCGCCTCGTACAGCGGGATGATCGGGAGCTGGTCCATCGCGATCTGCTGGAGCTTGGCGGTCAGGTCCGCGCGGGCGGCTGGGTCGGGCTCCGCGTTGGCCCGGTCGAACGCGGCGTCGTACGCGGCGTCGGACCAGTTGCCGTAGTTCCCGAAGTCGCCGGTGCGCAGGTACTGGTAGAACTCCAGCGGGTCGGGGGTGTTGTCGTATCCGTTGGTGATGACCAGGTCGAGGCCGTGGCGCGCGTTGGGGTCGACGAAGATGCTGCTGTACGCGTCGGGGCTGACGGCCTTCAGCTGGACGTCGAGGCCGATCTGCCGGCCGGCCGCCTGGACGGCGTTGGCGACGACACTGATCTCCGGCGCGAGCGAACTCGTGGCGATGGTGACCTTCCGGCCCTTGGCGCCCGCTTCGGCGACGAGCTTCTTCGCGGCCGCCAGGTCGTACACCGGCTCGGGAAGGGCGTCGAGGTAGCCGGCGGTCTTCTCCGGGGCCAGTGCCCATGCGCCGCGCGCGGCGGGGGCCTTGGCGGGGATGCCGATGCCGCCGGCGGCGGCCTTGATGATGTTCTTCCGGTCGAGCGCCATGGACAGGGCCCTGCGGACCTTGAGGTCCCCGAGGGTGCCCTTGAAGTCGAGGACAGCGAGGTCCGCCGCGGCGGTGTTGGGGCCGAACAGCACGGTTCCCTTGCCGCTGGAGCGCAGCTGCGCGAGCGAGGAGGAGGGCACCATGTACCCGCCGTCGGCCGTGCCCGAGAGGAAGGCGTTGGACCGCGCGGCCGGGTCCTCGATGAAGGTGAATGTCACCTTGTCCGTTTTCGCGGCCAGTGACGTGTCCCAGTAGGCGGCATGCTTCTTGAGGGTGATGGAGTCGCCCTGGGCCCAGCCGGCGAGGGCGTACGGGCCGGTGCAGTCGACCTTGCCCTTGGGGCCGCCGTAGTCCTTGCCGGCCTTGGCCAGGAAGGCGGCGCTCTCGACGGTGCCGGGGGAGGCGGCCATGAGTT
Source organism: Streptomyces sp. NPDC051020 (assembly GCF_040683105.1). Lineage (NCBI taxonomy): Bacteria > Bacillati > Actinomycetota > Actinomycetes > Kitasatosporales > Streptomycetaceae > Streptomyces > Streptomyces sp. NPDC051020. The sequence goes on from NZ_JBFBCG010000059.1 coordinate 16,557, forward strand.
CGTTGAAGAGGGCGTCGGGGTTGCTCAGCCGGATCGTCACCCCCAGGGGGCCGGTCTTCTTGATGGTGTCCACGTTCTTGAACGCCGACGCCCAGGGGGATCCGGTGGCCGGGTTCATGTGGCGCTTGAGGGAGGCGACCACGTCGTCCGCGGTCATGGTCGTTCCGTCGTGGAACTTCACCCCCGAACGCAGCGTGTACACGAGCGTCTTGGGATTCGGCTGGGCGTACTTGACCGCGAGGCCGGGTTCGATCTTCAAATCGGGAGTGACCCGCAGCAGCTGCTCGCATACGTTCGCGAGCACGGTGTTCGGCGGGTAGTCGTACGCCAGGGCGTAGTCGAGCGTGTAGGGCTCGGCGTAGAGCGACCACGTGAACGAGTCCAGGCGGCCCTTCGCCGGCGGCGAGGTCGGGGTGACCTGGTAGGCGGGGCCGGCGTCCTTCCCGGAGGACCGAGGAGTGGTGGCGCCGGAGCAGGCGGTGGCGGTGGTCGCGACGGCGACGGTACAGACGAGCAGCGCGATGGCTCTGGGCATGCGCATGGAGACCCACCCCTTTACGGGTGTAGTGACGGGCGCTGAGGGATGGGGCGAGTATTAATGCGGGAACGTTCCCGCACAAGGCTTTGCGGGAACGGTTTTGCCGAGGTCGCGAGGGTGGCAGCATCAGCCCCATGACGAATGCTGCTCCAAGGCGTTTCGGACCTGCCTCGCCGCCCACCCCGCCGCGCGTCCGGCTCGTCGACGTGGCCCGCGAAGCGGGACTGTCCAAGACCACCGTTTCGGCGGCCCTGAACGGCACCGGGCGGCTCTCCCCGGCCGTCCGGGAGATGGCCAGGGAGACCGCTCGGAGGATGGGCTACCGGCCCAACGCCACCGCGCGCCAACTGCGCGCGGGACGGGCCCGGTTGATCGGATACGTGGTGGGCGAGTTCGCCGGCGCCCCCTGGACGTTCCTGGAGTCGCCGTACTTCGCCCAGCTGACGAGCGCCACCGCGGCGGCGGCACTCAAGCGCGGCTACGCGCTGGTGCTGCTGCCCGCGGGGTCGCTGCACAGCGAGTGGGCCGAGCTGCCGTTCGACGCGGTGATCGTCGCCGACCCGGTCGGCGACGACAGGATCATCGACGACCTGATCGCCGCCCGGATCCCGGTGTTCACCGACCGCTCCGCCGAGGGGCGGCCGGGGGCACACTGGGTGGACGTCGACGTCGTGGCGGCCGTGCGGGAGACGCTCGACCACCTCAAGGCGGAGGGAGCCCGGCGGCCCGTGCTCGTGGTGCCCGACAGTACGACGCGGTTCCACACGGGAGCGCTCGCCGCCCACCGCGACTGGTGCGCCGAGCACGGAGTGCCCGAGCAGGTCGTGTTCGCCGCCGAGGCCGGCAACGGGCCGGTCGTACAAGCCGTCGAGGAGGCCCTGACCGGGGCCGACCGGCCCGACGCGCTGTTCGTCGTGGCCGAGGCGAGCCCGCCCCTCGTCCTGGAGGCGGCGCGCCGCCACGGATACGACGTACCCGGCGACCTGCTCGTGGTGTGCGTCAGTGAGGACACGACGGCCACCCACACCCGGCCTCCGATGACGACGCTGAGCCTGGGACCCCAGGAGGTCGCGGAGGCCGGGATCCAACTCCTCGTTGCCGCACTGGAGCAGGGAGGCGGCCCGTCGGCCGGGGTGCTGGTGCCGACCCGGCTCGAGGTACGGGCCTCCTCGCTGCGTACGAGTACGGTCCGGGCGGACTGAGCGCGGTTCGGGCGGCTCGCTCAGGCGCCGTGCACGAGCGAGCCCCCGACATACGTCCGCAGGACCCGTGCCTCGGCGATCTCCTCCGGCGGCGCGGTGAAGATGTCGCGGTCCAGGACCACCAGGTCGGCCAGGTTGCCGGGGAGCAGGCTGCCGGCGTCGTCCAAGCCGTTCACATGAGCGGTGCCGGCCGTGTAGGCGGCGACGGCCGTCGCCAGGTCCAGGCGCTGCTCGGGGAGGAAGACCCGGCCGTCGGTGGTCCCGGGCTCCCTCCGGTTGACCGCCACGTGGATGCCCTCGAGCGGGTCCGGGCTGCTGACCGGCCAGTCGCTGCCCGCGGCGAAGGTGGCGCCCGCGCGCAGCAGGTCGCCGAACGGGTACTGCCAGGCGGCGCGTTCGGGCCCGAGGAAGGGGATGGTCAGCTCATCCATCTGGGGTTCGTGGGCGGCCCACAGCGGCTGGATGTTGGCGATGGCGCCCAGCTGGGCGAAGCGCCTGATGTCGTCGGGGTGGACGACCTGGAGGTGGGCCAGGTGGTGGCGGTTGCCGCGCCGGCCGTTGGCCTCGATCGCGGCTTCTATCGCGTCGAGTGCCTCGCGGACGGCCCGGTCGCCGAGCGCGTGGAAGTGGACCTGGAAGTCGAGGGCGTCGAGCCGGGTGACATGGCCGCGCAGGGCGTGTGGATCGACGAAGCTCAGACCGCTGTTGGCGGTGGCGCAGCCGCAGCCGTCGAGGTACGGGGAGGTCATCGCTGCGGTGAAGTTCTCGGCGATGCCGTCCTGCATGATCTTCACCGAGCCGGCCCGAAACCGTCCGTGGCTCAACTTCTCGCGCAGCGCGACCAGTTCGTCGATCTGATCGGCGCCACGCTCGCGGTCCCACCACAGCGCGCCGGTGACCCGGGCGGTGAGCGAGCCGTCGCGGGCGGCGGCCAGATAAGCGTCCGACGGATCGGCCTTGCCATTGAACACACCGAGCAGGGCGTCCTGCCAGCCGGTGATGCCGAGGGAGTGCAGCAGCTCCTGCGCGCGCAGCAGACCCGCGAGCCGGTCCGCAGGGGTGCTCTCCGGCGCCAGCCGGGAGACCAGCGCCGCGGCGCCTTCCTGGAGCATCCCGCTGGGCGAACCGTCCGGCTCGCGTTCGATGCGGCCGTCGACGGGGTCGGGGGTGGCGGCGGTGATCCCGGCCAGTTCGAGCGCCCGGGTGTTGGCCCAGGCGCCGTGGTGGTCGCGGTTCGCCAGCAGGACCGGGCGGTCCGGAACCACGGAGTCGAGGAGCTGCCGGGTGGGCAGTCCGCCGTCGAAGCTCTCCATCGACCACCCGCCGCCGGTGATCCACGCGTGGCCGGGGTGGGCGTCCGCGTAGGTCCGGATCCGGGTCAGGTACTCCTCGACGCCGACGGTGCCGGTCAGATCGCACTCGGCCAGCTCCACCCCGCCGTACACCGCGTGGATGTGGGCGTCCTGGAAGCCGGGGAGCAGCAACTTCCCTGTGAGGTCGACGACTTCGGTGCCGGGGCCGATGAGCTCGCGCACGTCGTCATGCCCGACGGCGGCGATCCGGTCGCCGACAACAGCGAGTGAGGTGGCCCGGGAGCGGGCCGGATCGGCGGTGAAGACGGGGCCGCGCGTGAAGACCAGATCGGCCGTGGTCATACGGGTCCTCCAGAACATGAGGGAACGTGAGATGGGCGCCATGGAAGCGGCTCGGGCGTTACGCGTCAACGATGTTGTCATAAGCGAGAGCGGCTGTCCCTTCGCCCTGGAGCTGATGCGGGACGCGAGGGCGGCGCGCCTGCCCGCCAGGAGCGTCCCGACGGACGGCTCCCGGGACCCACGCGCCCGGGCCCGGCGGTCGTCAGGATCAGCCGGTGGGCACGGGGGAGAAGCGGCCCACCGCGGCGAGGTCGGCGCTGATCCGCGCGGCGGTTCCGAGCAGATGGGGGAGGAGCGTCGCCAGGTTCTCCTCGCCGGTGGCGCGGCCGGCGTGGAGCGCCACGTTGACTGCGGCCACCACCTGGCCGCTGCCGTTGGTGACCGCGCCGCGATCGAACGCAGCCCCTCCTCCAGCGCGTTGCGCCTCCCGCACCTGCGCTACGTTGCCCGCTCCGAGGCTGCTTCGGCCTCTCTCGCGGAGAACTACGTCGGCTTCAAGGAGAACTGACACCGTGACAGCACACGAAAGGGGGCGGCTGCTCGAAGCAGCCGCCCCCTTCTGTATGGGTGGTTCAGGCGTAGAAGCGGTACACCGCCTGGGCGACACACGCCGGCTTGTCCGAGCCGTCGATCTCCACGGTCAGGTCGACGACGACCTCGACACCGCCCCTGACGTCCTCGACGGACAGCACGCGGCCGTGCGCCCGGACCTTCGAGCCGACGCGGACGGGGGACGGGAAACGCACCTTGTTCAGACCGTAGTTGACCGCCATCGACACGCCCTCGACCTGGAGCAGCTCGCTCCACATCGGGATGAGCAGGGACAGCGTGAGGTAACCGTGGGCGATGGTGCCGCCGAACGGCCCCTCCTTGGCGCGCTCCACGTCGACGTGGATCCACTGGTGGTCGTCGGTGGCGTCGGCGAAGGTGTCGACCCGCGGCTGGGCTATCTCCAGCCAGGAGCTGTGCCCGAGGTCGGCGCCCGCCTGAGCCTTGATCTCGTCGATTCCGTTGACGGTGAGAGACATGGGGTTGTTCCAATCGGGAAAGGATGGTCCGGAGCCGGTGCCGGTGCTCGACGCCCGGCGGCGCCGGTGGTGCTTCAGATGTCGGAGCCGTAACGCGTCCGGATAGGGGCCTTGAGCAGCTTTCCTGCGGCGTTGCGCGGGAGTTCGGGGACGAGCACGACACTGCGGGGGATCTTGTAGCGGGCGAGCCGGCCCGCCAGGTGGGCGAACAGCTGCTCCGGCGTGGCGGCCGCCCCCGGGCGCAGCACGACGACCGCCCGGCCCACCTCGCCCCAGTGCGGGTCGGGTACGCCGATGACGGCCGCCTCGGCGACGGCGGAGTGTCCGAGCAAGGCGTCCTCGACCTCGGCGGGGTAGATGTTCTCCCCGCCCGAGATGATCACGTCCTTGAGCCGGTCGACCAGATACACATAACCGTCGGCGTCGACGGTGGCCACGTCGCCCGAGCGGAAGAGTCCCCCGTCGCGGAAGGCCGCGGCGGTCGCTTCCGGCAGGTTCCAGTAGCCCGGTGTCACGTTCGGCCCGGCGACGACCACCTCGCCCTTCTCGCCCGGCGCCGCCTCCTCGCCCGAGGGCAGGAGCACGCGCACCTCGGTGAAGAAGTGCGGCACGCCCGCGGAACCGGCGTGGCCGAGCGAGTCGGCCCGGTCCAGGACCAGGGCCCCGGGCGCGGTCTCCGTCATGCCGTAGCCCTGGACGAAGGCGAGCCCCCGGTCCAGATAGGCGCGGGCGGTACGGGTCGGCACCGGGGCGCCACCGCACAGCAGGGTGCGCAGACTGGTCAGGTCCGCGCTCTCCCATCCGGGCGCCGCCGCCATCGTGTCGTACATCGTGGGAACACCGAACATGCAAGTGACCCGGTGCTGTTGGATCAGCTCCAGGCTGCGGCCCGGGTCGAAGGAGGACTCCAGGAGGACGGTGCCGCCCTTGAGCAGGGTGGGCAGACAGCTCATGTTCAGGGCGGCGGTGTGGAACAGCGGCGCGCTGACCAGGGCCACCTCGTCGCCGGCGAGGTCGGTGTCGACCAGCACGTTGAGGCTGTTCCAGACGATGTTGCCGTGAGTGAGGACGGCGCCTTTGGCCCGGCCCGTGGTGCCCGAGGTGTACATGATGAGACAGATGTCGTCGTGTCCCACCTCCTCGTCGACCGGGTCCGTCCCGGCCGCCGCGAGTAGCTCCTCGTACGAAAGCCCGGGCCCGTCCTCGACCGCGAGGACTTGGGAGATCCCGGATCCCGCCGTCAGCTCCGCGACCCGGCTCTCCAGCTGCCGGGCGTGCACCAGGACCCGGCTGCCGGAATCGGCGAGCTGGTGGAGCAGTTCCGGCACCGCGAGACGGGTGTTCAGCGGGACGAACACCGCGCCCAGGAGCCCGGTGGCGAAGAGCGTCTCCAGAAAGGCGGGGTGGTTGGGGCCGAGGAAGGCCACCCGGTCCCCGCGGCCGACGCCGGCGTCCCGCAGGACGTGGGCGAGACGGGTGCAGCGGTCGTGCAGTTCGACGTAGCCGATGGCGCGGCCCTCGTGCAGGAGGGCGGTGCGCCGTGGCGTCTTGCGGTTCCGGCGGCCGGTCCATGAACCGATGCCCTGGTTGCGCATGGGAACCTCTCAGCGGTGGGTGAGACCGAGCAGCCGGGCCGCGTTCTCCTTGAGGATCTTCGGACGTACCTCGTCCTTGATCGGGAGTTTGGCGAAGTCGGCCAGCCAGCGGTCCGGCGAGAGCAGCGGATAGTCGGAGCCGAACAACACCTTGTCCTGGAGAAGGCTGTTGGCGTACTGCACCAGCTGCGGCGGGAAGTACTTGGGCGACCAGCCGGACAGGTCGATGTACACCTGCGACTTGTGCGTGGCCACCGCGAGCGCCTCGTCCTGCCACGGGAAGGACGGGTGAGCGAGGATGATCGGCATGCCGGGGAAGTCGGCGGCGACGTCGTCCACGTCCATCGGATTGGAGTACTTCAGCCGGATGCCACCGCCGCCGGGGGTGCCCGCGCCGATGCCGGTCTGGCCGGTGTGGAAGAGGGCGATCGCGCCGGCCTCCTCGATTGCCTCGTACAGCGGGTACGCCATCCGGTCGTTGGGGTGGAACGCCTGGATGCTGGGGTGGAACTTGAAACCCCGGACGCCGAACTCCTCGACCAGACGCCGGATCTGACGGACCGCCGCCTTTCCCTTGTACGGATCGACGCCGGCGAAGGGGATGATCACGTCCGGGTTCTGCTCGGCCGCCTCGGCGATCTCCTCGTTCGGCACCGGCGGGGTGCCGGTCGCCGACTCCGCGTCGACGGTGAAGACGACGCACGCCATCCGCCGCTCCCGGTAGTAGGCGGCGATCTCCGCAAGCGTGGGGTGGCGGTGTTCGGCCTTGAAGTACGCGCCGGCGGCGCTGTCCAGCTCGGCCGAGAGCGAGGCGCCCCCCTTCGCCGAGACTTCGGCGTGCGTGTGGACGTCGATGGCGACGAGGTCGTCCAGGTTCATCACTGTCCCGCCCTTCACAGCTGCGGGGCGGGAATGCCGAAGGTCTGCGGAGTACGGCCGACCGTCAGCGGCCAGGCCGCGGCGATCGCGTCGGCGCTCCACCCGCCGTCGGCGTACGCCACCGACACCTCCTGCGGGTGCGACCACAGGGCGAGCTTGTCCCCGCCGATGCCGATGCACTGGCCGGTGACCTCGGCCGAGGCGTCCGACGCGAGGAAGGCCACCAGGCCCGCGACGTCCTCGGGCGTGCCGAAGCCCTCGCCCTTGCGCAGCGTGTCGGGGAAGGGCGTGCCGTCCTGCTCCAGCGCCTCGATGTGCGGGGCGAAGGCGGGAATCGTCTTGGTCATCGCGGTCGCGGCGACCGGGATGACGGCGTTGGCCGTGATGCCCGCACGCGCCAGCTCCATCGCCCAGGTGCGCACCATGGCGGCGATGCCGGCCTTGGCGGCGGCGTAGTTGGTCTGGCCGAAGTTGCCGCGTTGCCCGGCGGGGGAGCCGGCGACGATGATGCGACCGCCCTCGCCCTGCTCGCGCATCCGCTCGACGGCGGCGCGCACACACGTGAACGTGCCCCGCAGATGCACCTCGACGACGGTGTCGAAGTCGTCATCGCTCATCTTCCACAGCACCTTGTCCCGCAGCACACCGGCGTTGGTGACCATGACGTCGAGGCGGCCGAACGTGTCGACCGCGCGGGAGACCAGAGCCTCCGCGGCCTTGGTGGAGCCGACCGGCGCCACCTCGGCGACGGCGCGGCCGCCGGCTGCGGTGATCCGTCGCACGGCCTCGTCGGCCGCGGCGGCGTCCACGTCGTTGATCACCACGGCGGCGCCCGCGGTGGCGAGGGCCTGGGCGTAGGCGAGGCCGAGGCCGCGGCCACTGCCCGTGACAACGGCGACCTTGTCGGAGAGATCCATGAACGGGGTCCTTTCCAGGGAGCGGTGTGCGAGGCGCGCGGCGCAGGGCGCGGGGAGCCGCAACCGGCGATGCGTACCAGCGGGCCAAAGCTAGGCATTCTTTTGTCTGCGGTCAATGAAGTGCCGAATAAAACCCTCGGTGGTGGTGCTCCGCGCCTACGCTGTCTCCGTGACGCACTCTGATCCGACGCTTGAAACGGACCCCGCAGCCGAGCGCGGCGGCCCGCCCCGACCGCAGTCCCTGATGCTGAGCTTCTTCGGCATCCACGTCCTCGGCACGGACACCGCTCTGTCCTCGGCGAGCGTCATCGATGCCTTCGCCCGCGTTCAGGTGGGCGAGGACGCCGTCCGCTCGACCCTCACCCGCATGGTCGGCCGGGGCCTGCTGGAGCGGCACCGGCGGGGCCGCAGGATGTACTTCTCGCTGACCGCCCGGGCCGCCGCCGTGCTCGCCGACGGGCAGGAGCGAATCCGGCAAACCGGTGCCGTCAATCGTGCCTGGGACGGCACCTGGACCCTGGTTGCCTTCTCGCTGCCCGAATCCTGGCGCCGCGAGCGGCACGACCTGCGCTCACGGCTCGTCTGGGCCGGATTCGGCCCGCTGCAGAGCGGCCTGTGGGTGGCCCCCGGTAGGGTCGACGTCGCCCCCGTGGCTACGGAACTCGGGCTGGAGGACCGTATCAAGGCCTTCCACGGCGAGGCTGCCGCACCCACCGAGGCCGGCCCCCTGCTGCGTACCGCCTTCGACCTCGACGTCATCGCCGAGGGCTACCGCGCCTTCCTGGCCCGGTGGGGCGACGGCCACGCGCCGGCCGAGGCGCGCGACGATCTGGGGCGCCAGCTCCTGCTCCACACCGACTGGCTCGACCTGGTGCGCCGCGACCGCCACCTGCCTGCCGAACACCTTCCCGACGAGTGGCCCGCCGCGCGCGCGGAGGCACTCTTCCGCGGGCTGGCGGAGCGGTTCGAGCCCGAAGCCAAGCGGATCGCCGAGGGGATCCTGGACCGCTGGGAGCCGGCTGGATAGCGGGTCGGCCGAGCACGGCGGCGGAGGCGCCGTTCGGGAGGCCTTATGTCAACACCATTGACCTTATGGCCCCCCGGGCGGTCTCATGGCGGCACTTCGGAGGCCCGTACCTCCGTGATCCGAAGGAGCCCCGCCCCATGGACCACCTCACTTCGCTCCGGGACGCCTCGCCGACCCCGTTCTGGCTCGACGACCCCGACCGGCCGCAGGCCGCCCCCGCACTCGTCGGCGGCACCACCTGCGACTTGCTCGTGGTCGGCGGCGGATACACCGGGCTGTGGACCGCCCTCGTCGCCAAGGAGCGCGATCCATCCATGGATGTGGTGCTCATCGAAGCGGACGAGGCCGGCGGCGCCGCCTCCGGCCGCAACGGCGGATTCTGCGAGTCCAGCCTCACCCACGGCCTGCACAACGGACTCGAGCGCTGGCCCGAGGAGATCGGCCTCCTGGAACGACTCGGCCGCGAGAACCTCCAGGCCATCGAGGACACTGTTGAACGCCACGGCATCGACTGCTCCTGGGAGCGCACCGGCTCCCTGCTGGTGGCGACCGAGCCGTACCAGGTCGAGGGACTGAAGGAGGAGGCCGAGGCCCTCGCCCGGTTCGGTGGCAAGCCGCTGCTCCTCGACGCCGAGGCGGTCCGTGCCGAGATCGACTCCCCGACGTTCCGCGGCGGTCTGTGGAACAAGGACGACGTGGCCATGGTCAACCCGGCCCGGCTCGCCTGGGGGCTCAAGCGCGCCTGCCTCGACCTCGGCGTCCGCATCCACGAGCACACGCCCGCCACCTCGCTCGCCGAGCACGGCAGCGTGATCGCGGTCGGTACCCCCTACGGGCGGATCACCGCCCGGCGCGCCGCCCTGGCCACCAACGCCTATCCCTCCCTGCTGCGCCGCCACCGCCCGTACACCGTCCCCGTGTACGACTACGCGCTCATGACCGAGCCGCTGACCGAGGAGCAGCTCGCCTCGGTCGGCTGGCGGAACCGGCAGGGCTTCGCCGACTGTGCCAACCAGTTCCACTACGTCAGGCTCTCCGCGGACAACCGCATCCTGTGGGGCGGCTACGACGCCGTCTACCACCGGGACGGCAAGGTCCGCGCCGAACACGACCAGCGGCCCGAGACCTTCGCCACCCTCGCCCGGCACTTCTTCACGACCTTCCCGCAGTTGGAAGGCATCCGGTTCACCCACGCCTGGGGCGGTGCCATCGACACATCCACCCGTTTCTGCGTGTTCTTCGACACGAGTCATCACGGGAAGGTCGCCTACGCGGCCGGATTCACCGGCCTCGGCGTCGGCGCCACGCGCTTCGGTGCCGAGGTCATGCTCGACCTCCTGGCGGGCGAACGCACTGAGCGGACCCAGCTGGAGCTCGTCCGCCGCAAACCCCTCCCGTTCCCGCCCGACCCGTTCCGCTCCGCCGGGATCGGCATCACCAAGTGGTCGATGGCGCGCGCCGACCGCAACGAGGGCCGGCGCAACCTCTGGCTCAGGACGCTCGACCGCTTCGGCCTCGGCTTCGACAGCTGACGACGCGTAGCCCGAGTGACGAGATCACGCGGGTAACGGGGAACTCGCTGGGCATGACCGCCGGTTGTTCCCCGAAGCGCCACCGACGCCACGACACGGCCGGGTAACGAGCGGGGTGTCCTCGGCAGGCTGGAGATCCACTGATCGATGGGGTCGTCGGCCCGTTCGGGCCATTCGATCAGCCGTGTCACGTCGGGCAGGAGGCTGTGCTCGGTGGTGGCGGCGGTCTGGGCCAGGCGACGGGCCCGGACCGCCGTCGGCCACACCCGCAGCGCCCCGAAACGTGAGCGCATCGGTCCGCGGGAACGCTCCTGCCAGGTGATCTCAGCGAAGGCCTGCCCTCCATGGCCGGTGGCCGGTGTGGCGACCGAGGAGGGCTTGTCGTGGCAGCGGGGCTGCGGCTGCGGTCGTTGCCGGACCCAGGGCGAGGTGGCCGGCTGCGCATGGTGCGGGTGGACGGACGGCCACCATGTTGGCGATGCCCCTGTCGGTCAGGCCGGCTCGGAAGTCCGCGTTCTGCCCGTAGCCGGCGCAGGCCACCACGACCGGCGGCACCAGGTCCCGTGCGGCCCGCTTGTCCAAGATGCTGGGTGTTCGGGTGGGTGGCTGTGAGAGCGGCCACGGGCCTGTGCGTGCTGACGATCCATGCGCGGTGGCGGTGGGTGTCACATTCGTGGATCCGCCGGTGTCTTCATGTCGAACAGGCCGACAGGCCAACGGATAAGGAGAACACCATGACACTGCGCATCCCGAAGGCGGAGCTCCCCACCGAGATGAGGAAAAACATGATCAAGCACCTCGGTGCCGTGCCCGAGCCCGACGAGGTGCTGTGGAACAACCCCGAGCTGGCCGAGGCCAACAAGGAGTTCGCGGCCAAGGTGGGCCAGTGGGACGCGGCCGACGCGAGCCTCAAGACGTTCGCGCACATGGCCGTCGCGGCACAGGTCGGCTGCAGCTGGTGCCTCGACGTCAACTACTTTCACGCGCTGAACCAGAACCTGAACTTGGCCAAGGCGAGCCAGGTGCCGCGCTGGCGGCAGTCGGAGGTGTTCACGCCGCTGGAGCGGGACGTACTGGAGTACGCGGAGGCCATGACGAACACGCCGCCGACCGTCACCGACGAGCTGTCGAAGCGTCTGCTCGACCGGCTCGGCCCGGCGGCGCTGGTCGAACTCACCACAGTCATCGGCTTCGCCAACATGGCGACCAGGTGCAATACGGCGCACGGGATCACGTCGCAGGGCTACTCCGATGTCTGCGAGATTCCGCTGGCCGGGCGTCCTGAGACGTCCGGTGTGGCGTCGACGGCATGACCGAGGACCCGTTCGTCGCCCACCGCAGCCTGCTGTTCACCGTCGCCTACGAGATGCTCGGCTCGGCGGTCGATGCGGAGGACGTGCTGCAGGAGTCCTGGCTGCGGTGGGCCGACGTCGACCGTTCGCAGGTGCGTGACCCGCGGGCCTACCTCGTCCGAACCGTCACACGGCAGGCGCTCAACCGCCTGCGGACGTTGTCGCGCAGCCGCGAGGAGTACGTGGGCGAGTGGCTGCCGGAGCCGCTGCTGACCAGCCCCGACGTCGCCGAGGACGCCGAACTCGCGGAGAGCGTCTCGATCGCGATGCTGACCGTGCTGGAAACGCTCGGGCCCACCGAGCGGGCGGTGTTTGTGCTCCGCGAGGTCTTCGAGATGCCGTACGGAGAGATCGCCGAGGCCATCGGGAAGTCCGCGGCCACGGTGCGGCAGATCGCGCGGCGGGCACGCGAGCACGTGGCGGCCCGGCGCCCGCGGATGCAGGTGAGCCGTTCGGAGCAGCAGGCCGTGGTGGAACGGTTCCTGACCGCGCTGCGCACCGGCCAGTTGCAGGAACTGCTGGACGTCATGGCACCGGACGTGGTTCTTGTCGCCGACGGTGGCGGGCTTGCGGCCGCGGCTCCGGCTCCGATTCATGGGGCCGAAGTCGTGGCGAAGATGCTCGCTCGCCCGGACCGGGTGGTGTCGGCCGTGTGGCTCAATGGCGCGCCCGCGGGCCGGATCGAGATCGACGGCCGACTGGCCGCGGTGAGCCTCGTGGTGGAAAACGGGAAAGTCACCCGGATCCATGCGATGGCAAACCCGCGGAAGCTGACGCGGCTGGATGAACCGGCCGAACTCGCCCGGTAAGCCTGCCACTGCGCGGTCATGAGTGTTCCAGGCGGCGTGGATCGCCTGGAACACTCACGACCGCGCAGTGGCCAGACGCCGAAGTGCAGGGCGAACTCGTACGGGCGCGGTCGCAGCCGCATCGGGACGATCCCGCAAACAGAACAGGGTCCGCAGCGAGATCAGGGCCTGTGCGCGAGCGTTCGACGGGGGTCTTCGGCCCGGGCCGGCGGTTCTGGTGGCGGCGGCTGTCTCCGCGATGGTGGTCGTCCCGTGGTGGCTTGCGTCCTGGACGTACCGATCGACGGTGCAGGTGCACTGGAATTGCCGGTCCAAGCGGGCTGCGAGTTGGTCAAACCGTGCTCGGACGGCTGCGTGATCGTAGCCGCGGGGGAACTCCATCCCTGTTCTTCGGAGGGAATCCCCGTCTTCAGGCGGGGAGGGAATCCGATCCTGAAGCCTGTGGCGCGGAGTGTCGCAGCATCACTTCGGAGTGCTTGAGGCTTGGCCAGGGCGTTTCTGGTTCTCGATGTAGTCCTTGACCGCTTGGAGTGGTGTGCCGCCGCAGGATCCGGCGAAGTAGGAGCCGGACCAGAAGCGTCCGTGCGTGGTGGCCCGGTTCAAGCGGCCGGTGAACTCGGCGCGCAGGTAGCGCGAGGAGACGCCCTTGAGGCTGTTGACCAGGTTCGACAGGGCGACCTTCGGCGGATAGTGCACCAACAGGTGCACGTGGTCCTCTTCGCCGTTGAACTCGATCAGGTCTGCACCGAAGTCGGTGCAGACGTTCCGCATGAGTGCACAGCCGCGCGGGCGAGCTCGTCCTCGAGGTCGTCGAGGGCGCGGCGGGCAGTGGCGATGCGTTCTCGCAGCAGATTCGCGTCCTCCGGTCCCTGCTGCGTCGGTGGCCCTTCCGTCTCCATGTCCCGTGCCTCGTCGAGGGAAGTGATGACCACGCCGATGAGGACGTTGACCAGGACGAAGGAGGCGAGCAGGACGTAGGACGCGTAGTAGACGATGCTCCAGCGGGAGACCTCCAGGCCCGCGCGGACAGCGTCGCCGATGCCGTCCAGGGTCATCAGGAGGAAGAGGGTGAGGACGGCGCGGCCGATTGAGCCGAAGTGCTCGGGGTCGTGGTGCGAGAAGAAGACCCAGCCCACCATCGCGTAGACGTACAACAGCAGCGCGCCCACGACCAGGAAGCTGAGTGTGCCGGGAAGGCTGCGGCCGACCGCGATCAGGAAGACGCGCAGCTGCGGCAGGAAGCGGGCTGAACGCAGAACACGGGCCAGCCGCAACAGCCGTAGCACGGTGGTGTTCTCCCGTACGACGGGCAGGAACGCACTGAGGACGACGACGAGATCGAAGAGGTTCCACGGGTCGCGGAAGAAGGAGCGCGGCCTGTCGGCGTGGGCGGCCAGGCGCAGCACAATCTCCACCGTGAAGGCGGCGACGCAGGCGTGCTCGGCAAGACGCAGCCACCGGTGCCAGTCGTCCACCAGTCCGCTGTAGGTCTCCAGGCCGAGCAGCGCGGCGTTGGTGAGGATCAGGGTGAACACGGTGACGGCGAACCAGCGCGCTTCCGTGAGGGCGCGGCACCGGCGCGCCAGGGATACCCGGGCTGGGGTCACTCGGGCCGTGGGGCCGCCGTCCGTCATCCTGCTCTGTTCCTCCGTGCAGCACACTGTTCCCGGCCAACCGGGCTGGAAGGCGGGTTTGTTGAGCGATCATGCTCCAGGAGAGACTTCTACAGCAATGTAGAGAGAGATGCGCAGCCGGTACGCCGCTTCGGTCGTCATCCGTCCCCCTGGGAGAGCAGATCTGATGTTCGGCCTGAGTGAACTCGCTCTGATCCTCCTCGTCGTCGTGTCCTGGGGATCAAGACGCTGCCCGAGCTGACACGTTCGGCGGGCAAGGCGGCCCGCATCTTCAAGAGTGAGACCAAGGTGCTGAGGAACGACGAGGGGTGAGCATGCGTCGGCCCACCGCTCGTCGGGGACTGGGCCGGCTGCACCTCTGTCCTCAGGCCGCCTGCGGCTGCAGGAAGCGGGCCGACAGTTCGGGCAGGCTCATCGTGCCGGCCAGGCGGCCCGAGTGCAGTCAACAGATCGCCGTATCCAGTCGAGCCACCAGCGGCACAAGACGCCACGCGTCAACCCGACACGTCTGATTGCGTTGCGCTAGGTCCTCTATGTGATGTTTGGCTCATTGTGCCGTTCCTGCTGCCCAGCGCCAATAGAGCTCCGGCTCAGGCTGCTTGTTGCAGCTGACGAGATCGAGTCGGGGGTGCTGCGCCGTCCTTGAATTCCAGTGAGAGGGGAGTGAGCGGTCGTCCTGGTAGAGGCACATGCCTTTCTCTCCCGCGATTCGCCATGCCGTGCGCTTCCAGGTGGTGCTTTTCCAGGGTTGGGGATCCCATTTCTGTTCTGGGCGTGATGCGTCACACAGTGCCAGGCCGGCGCTGCTGGTCAGCTCGGTGAGGCAATATCCTCTGTAAAATACTGTTCTGATCGTTCCGTCGTCCCTGATTTCCCATTTCTGCGCGCTGGTTCCATTGCAGCTGTTGATCCGGACTGCGTCGT
Organism: Streptomyces sp. NPDC051020; assembly: GCF_040683105.1. Lineage (NCBI taxonomy): Bacteria > Bacillati > Actinomycetota > Actinomycetes > Kitasatosporales > Streptomycetaceae > Streptomyces > Streptomyces sp. NPDC051020. The sequence goes on from NZ_JBFBCG010000059.1 coordinate 31,649, forward strand.
ACTGCGGCTGCGTGTTCACCGCTTCGAGGCACTGCTCCGGATCCCTGCTGCTGAACTCGGTAGTTCTTCCAATGTCTCCAATGATTTCCCCGAGGCGCGGGTTCCGATGCTCTTGCTGGTACTGACGATGGACCCAGTCCGAATCGTCGAGTGGGAGCGGCCCCTTGTAGGTGCCGGCCAGGGCGCAACTTTTCTTGGAATGGCAATTGGTATGTGCGATGTAGCGCCTGACAGCCGCTTCCTTTTCGGTCACTTGCTCAGGGAGCAGGTTGGGTTCAAGTGACGACATGGTGTATCCAAGATAGGATGCGACGGGGATGCCGGAGAGGTATCCGGCTTTTCTGAAGTATCTGGCCCCGATGCCGTGATCGCTGTGGTCGACCTTGCCGCGGAGACCGAAGGCGAAGGAAGCGTTGTCGTAGTCCAGGGTGAGAATACGTTGCGCTCGTTCCTGCCGGGCGAGGTCGGACAGGGTTCGCAGGAGCTGGTCCTCGGTGTAGCTTTCCGTGCTTTGGAACAGCTGAATCCGTTTACGGGTCGCCAGGAACAGTTTGAGCATGCTCTCACTTTCCTGTCCGTGGGGAAGGCCGTCGTGCAGTCCCAGGAAGACCAGTTTGACGGGTGATTGCGAGCTGCTTTCGAGGCTGAAGGATCTGATGCTGCGACCGTTGACCCGTGTGCTGCCCTCGGTCCAGCGATCTGGAGCCCCGGCAAGCTCCGCATAGGCCGCGCGCACCCCGTTCTCTCTCCTCGCGACGTAGTCCCGGGCTGCCTGTGAGCTCTTCCCGTCATCGCCCGCGGTGAGATAAACGGTGGTGACCGCGCATCCGGCATGGATGGTCTTCCTGATCTCCGGGTCGACAAAGTAGAGGTCGTCGTCGGGATGTGCGACACCGATCAGGGTGCGCTGGCATCCGAGAGGTTCTTGGGCCGCCTTCGACGTCTGGTGCGACGTGGGGCCCGCGACCCTGTTTGCGAGAGGGGAGTCACTCGAAGAGCACAATGATCCCAGAATTGTGAAAATCGCCAGTGCCGTAGCGGGAATCAGCCGGTGCGCCGAGCCAGTTCTGTTGTTGTCCTTCGTGCACGCCACTCGACCATTCCGTCCTTCTCATCCTTTTGGCTCGCATCACGTCCATTCCCAGGAGTGGTCCGGGGCAATACGTGGTCGCGAGTGTGACACCTCCGCGAGATCCCTTGGGCTTCGTCGAAGCGCACAACTCATAGGGGTACCGGTAGTTGGACTGCGCAAAACGACCGACTCGCCGGAACGGCCGAACAGCCAGTCAATGAAGTGGATGACGTGACGCAGGAGCCATGTCGGTCCCGCCGGGCTGTCCTGCCGTGACCGCCGGTTGAGCAGTGTGTGAGGTCGTTGTGCGCCGTCCGTGCTCGGACCGTACAGCCTGCCCGTGCCGGTGCTCAGGGGAGTCCTGTCGCCGAGACCACGCGTTCCAGATGGTAGTAGTGGGCCACGCATGACGCCGGCCACGGCTTGCGCCCGTCGTCACCGAACGGCTCTGTCATTTTGCTGATGGGCAGCCGTGTGTAGGGGAGTACCTTCGCGCCGGCTGCGGACTGGCTGCGCAACCAGTGATCCTGGTGGTCCCATTTCCGAGCGCGGACCGCCATGCCGGCGTCGAGATGCACGAGAGAGACGGCAAGCGCGAGGCAGACCAGGGCGTACACGGTTGCGGCGGCGGCCTTTGGCGGCCCGGTGGGGCGCCCGCGCTCTCTCCACGCGCGGCCGAGGAGTGCGCCCACGAGGACAAGCAGCAGGATATAGAGCAGCACGTAGTCGTTCCAGAGTCGTGTGGACGTCGCGACACTCGGCCCGAAGGCCGGGTAGGCGATGACCGTGCACAGATATCCGGAGACGAGGAGGGCACACACGCCGGTCCGGGCGAACAGCGTCCCGTATCTCATCGGGGGAAGGCGGCCTTCGTGCCGCCGGGCCAGCAGGCTCAGGAGGAGGCCGGCCACGAGGGCCCCCAGGTACTGCCAAGTCGTGAGAAGGATGGCTGCGATGTGCGCGAAACCGCGCAGCGAACCGAAGAGCGATTCGGGAGTGAGTATCGACGCGGCATGGTGACTTTCACGCCGATGCCGTGAGCCCGGAGAACCGAGGAGGATCAGGCTTCCGATGACGATTCCGGTGATCCCTGCGACGCACCAGCCGCGGAAGAAGGTGCGTCGCTCCTGCGGGAAGATCCGGCCGCTGATCAGCAGCAAGCAGCTCAGTACGACCACACCGACGACACAGGTCTCCTCCGACAGCGTGCCCATGAGGAACCCCGCCACGAAGACTGTGAGCAGGGCGAAACCTCTGCCCCGTCGTGATGTGGCCCGCAGGAGGGGAAGGGCCGCAGCGCAGGCGAACACGGGCGGCAGGGTGTGCGAGACGGACGCGGCCGGCCAGTAGAACGTCTTGTAGGTGTTGGGGGACCCGAACAGGAACATCGCCGTCACCATCGATGCCAGCAGGAGGGGGACCCCCCGTGGCACCGTCATACCTGCCCTGGGCAGAGCGCCGGCGACAGCGGCCCAGAGGAGCCCGAGCATCAGCACACCGCTGATCAGGCCGAACCATTGATGCCCGGCGACACCGAACCGGGCATAGCACCAGACCAGCACAGCGTTCATGACGCGCCCGTTGTCCAGGTAGTAGAACTTCCCGACGATCGCGGACAGCCCCCCGTCACGCACGACGGGCAGAAAGCACCAGTCATCACCGGATGGACGCACCCAACGGCCGAACCATGCCGCGGCCGCCAGCAGAGCGACGGGGAGAACCGCGAGCGAATCGACCCACAAAGATCTCCACCATCGAGCTGTCTCGCGGTCCGGAACACCGTCCCTCCGTCGCTCCTGAACGGATTCACCTGTGGGACGTTCCACGACCGGTATTCCTTTCGCTCGGGTCCGACACCGCGCCGCGACCCTAGGGCGTGTTTCGAAAGCCCCGTCTGCCAGGCGGGCGGACGACGCTCCCTTCGAAACACGCCCTAGCGTCCGGGCCCGCCCACAGGCCGGCGCGGTCGGGACCAGTTCGCTCCGGCGTGTCAGCCCTCGGGGCGCCGAACCCGGGAGGAAACGCCGGCCCCCACAGCCCACGCCCCCGCGCTGTCCGGCCGGGTACGACTGTTCACCGGCAGCAGTCAGGGCAAATGGGGCCGGACAGCGCCGAACCGCCCGGGAAGATGGCCAAGTGCCACACAGTTCAGCAGAACATGCGCGCACGTGCCGCTGATCAGAGCCCAGTCTGCACAACTCTCTGTTCGAAGAACACTGCAACGCAGCAGGGAGGAATCAGGAGCCGACCGGTCAGGCGCATCACCAAGGACCGTTCCGGCAGCGACGAGACGGAGCTTCACCCGTTCGGTGCCATCCCGTGGCGTGATTCGGCCGGAAGGCGTCGCGGAGAACGATGAGGCCTGCACAATTCGTTTGATGATGCCTCGGGTCGAGACGCATCAAGAGGACACAGACGCATGCTTCCGAGATGCCGTGACCACACCTGCCAGGGATCCGAATGACAGAGTGCCAGGTTTCGATCGTAGTTCCCTGTTTCAATGAGGACGAGGTGATCGAGCGATTTCACCAAACACTGGTTGTCGTCCTCGAAACGACTCGACGGAGCTTCGAAGTCTGTTACGTCGATGACGGCAGCCGGGACGCGACCAGGGAGCAGCTGCGCGCTCTCGCTGCCGCGGATCCGCGGGTTCGCTACACCTCCTTCAGCCGGAATTTCGGCAAGGAGGCCGCGATGCTTGCGGGATTGCGTATGTCCCGGGGGGACGCCGTGATTCTCATGGACGCCGACCTTCAGCATCCGCCCTCACTCGTTCCCCGGATACTGGAGCTGCGACAGCACGGCTACGACCAGGTCGTCGCGCGTCGGGACCGTTCGGGGGACGGCGTGCTGCGCAGCGTCGTCAGCACGGCCTACTACCGCGCGATGGGGCATTGGATGGATGTCGACATTACCGACGGAGAGGGAGACTTCCGGCTGCTGTCCCGTCCTGCCGTCGAAGCGGTGCTCGCCCTGCCCGAAGCCAACCGGTTCTCCAAGGGAATCTTTTCCTGGATCGGCTTCGACACCGTCAGCTTCACCTACCACAACGTCAGCCGCGCCGCCGGTACCTCGAAATGGGGCGGAAGACGCTTGCTCAACTACGGCATCGACGGACTGATCTCCTTCAACAGCAGACCGTTGCGTCTGGCCGTCTACATCGGTCTCACGCTTTTCTCCGCAGCCTTGGCGTACGCACTATGGATCGTCATCGGCGTCGCCCTGCACGGTGTGCGCGTCCCCGGATTCGCCACCCTGCTGACCGCTGTCGTGGCACTCGGCGGGGTCCAGCTGGCCACGCTCGGAATTATCGGTGAATACGTCGGGCGCATCTACCGCGAAACGAAGCACCGGCCGCTCTACGTGGTGCGCGAGACGGAGGTAAGCGTGCGGCAGGAGCGCCACACCATTGCGGACAGTCATCCGTCCGAAATGCTGTCAGCGACGGATGGGGGAGCCTCCGCGATCGGATCGTCCAAGGGGCGCACCGTGCGCCAGTTCTTCGTCTTCGCGTCGATCGGAATCGTCAATACGGCGGTCTATCTGGCGGTCTACGCCTCCCTGAACCGATGGATCCCCTATCTGATCGCCCACGTCATCGGTTTCGCGGTCAGTATCGTGGGGTCGTTCTTCCTCAATACGTACATCACCTGTCGTACGAAACCGACGTGGCACGGATTCTTCCGGTTTCCCGTCTCGAGTCTCGTCAACCTCGTACTCACCGGCGTTCTCCTCTTTGCCGGCGTACATACCCTGGGCATGGGCAAAAACGTCGCCGCCGTGGCGGCGGGACTCCTTGCCACCCCGCTCTCGTTCCTGCTCGCCCGATGGGCCATCAACTCCGGCACCGCCCTGGCCCAGCAACGGGCCCGCTGATCGGGAACCCGCGCCGGCCAGACCCGAACGGCGCCTCCATCATGAAGGGCACCTGGACACATGACGGCAGAGCAATCGAAGGCCTCTGACCTCTCCCACCCGGAAGACGGATCCGGTACGAGGGGCAACAAGTGGCTGGCGCCACGGTGGACTGCCGTCTGGACCACCGTTCTCGTACTGCTGCCACTCGGCCTTCTGAGCGCCGCGGTCTGGATCGGCCGCATGGTCCGCCCGGGAGCGGACGACTGGTGCTTCCTCCCGGTAGTCCGGGACGACGGCGCATCCGGTCTGATCGACAAGTTCTACTTCCAGGACAACGGACGCGTCGCCAACGCGCTGCTCGTCGTCGCCTACGCCGCGTTCGGGGTCCCGGGCCACAGGTGGTTCGCACTGAGCACCGGCATTCTCATCCTGGGCGTTCTCTGGGCAGTGACCGCCTCAGCGCTCCGCAGCATGGGGATGCGCGCGCCCAGCGCGATCGCGCCGCTGGTGGCGGCGATGATGACAGCCGTGTTCCTACTCGCCACGCAGAACACCTACAAGACGTTCTACTGGCCGGCTTCCTCGGTCTCGCACACCCTCGCGCCCGTTCTGGCCGCCGGCTCCGTCATTCCGCTGCTACGCGCGCGCGCCCGGAACGGCCGCGTCTTCGCCCTCGGCATCGCGCTTGTGGCCGGAGTCTTCATCGGCACACTGTCGGAGGAGACTGTGGTCGTGGTGTTCGTCGTCCTCGCCTTTGCACTGCTGACAAGTTACTGGGCCTTGCCGGGCCCCGGTCGCACGCTGGCCCGCTGGTGGTGCGCGGCTGCCTTCGTCGGTACCGCGATCGGAACTGTCATCCTCTACACGTCGCCGGGCGCGCGCACCCGGCGCGAGCGGTTCGGCGCCAACGCCACGTCAATGTTCAGCCCCGACACGCTCATGACATGTCTGCGCGCGTTCGTGGACATCCTGGGGACGATCCTTTCGACGTGGCAGTACGCCGGGGCCTTCGCGGCCGGCCTCCTCCTGGGACTGCTGGTGCGCGAAGACGGCCCGCGGACGCACGGGCCCCTTTGGCGTCGGCCTCTCCTTCCGGTCCTGGTCGGGGTAATCGCGTTCCTGCTCTCCGGATATCTCTGCACTGTCGTCGCCCATCCGGCATTCGGCGCGAGCGTGGTCACCGCCTCCCGTACGTGGAACGACTATCTGCTGCTCTACGTCATGCTTCTGGTCACCGTCGGCGCCATGCTGGGCCGAGTCCTGCGCGCACGGCAGTGGTTGCCCGGCCCCGCGATGGCGGCCGGGGCAGCGGTCTGCGTCCTGGCCTGCGTCGGACTTGCCGTCCCTCTGGCCCACCTGGAGCGGAAGATGGAGGTACGAGCCCAGCACTGGGACCGCCAGGACCGGTGGCTGCGTATCCACGCGGCACACGGCGACCAGGTGTTGCCCTACACACCGGTCTCGGTCAGCGGGCTGGGCGAACCGTTCGGCCAGCACGGTCAGAGGCCGTGGCCTGCCAAGTGCGTTGCTCAGTGGTACCACCTCAAGCGCATCACCTACTCGCCCCGGCTTCCCTGAACGGAGCCAGCCCATCCGACGACACCGATGGGCTGAGCGCTGTCCCGCAGCTGACCGTTCCGCGCACGCTGGACATGGTGACATGCCGGCTGAGCGCGGCGATTTTCCCGGGGCCCGGGCACGGTCGGGCGTGGAGAGATTTAATTCCGCAGCGTAATGATGAGGAAGTCGGAGATCGATAATGGTTGAAACCATTCGAATGAATTCGGAAGAGAATCTACCTGCTGAGTGGCTACGGCTGGGTCGACGTACTCGGAATGAGGTCTCGGGTATCTCTTTGATTCGGTGAAATGAGATGAGGACCCCTGTCGGAATCTATTCGCCAATTGTGAGTCAATCGTGTACCGCTACTTCAAATGCAGTGTAGGGGGTTGTGCCGACGGGAGTCCTCACATTTAGCAGATGGGCGGATGGATTTGTTCCGGAGTAGCGTTGACAAAGGGAGAGTGATCTGTCGTTTTCGCTGAGTCCCTGGCGTGTGCTTGGCGTAGTCGGCAAAGGTGACTGTCGCCCGGAGTGACGAGGTGTACGCGTATGGAGTCAGATCGTGCAGATCGGATGGTGTCGAGCCTTCGCGCTCGCGGAGTCATGGCGCACGTGGTCGAGGCAGGTGTGTACGAGTTCGGTATCAGGGTCGTGCTCGACGCAGATCTTGAAGCTCTGTGGGACCTTGACGGAGCTGCCGGTCTTGACGCGGAGATCGTCAGCGAAGGCGTGCTCGTCGGCTTCATCCCCCATGTTCCCGGTTCAGAGAATTTCACCGAAGACCAGCTCGTCAACAGCATTGCAACGACGGATTACACCCTAGGCAGCCTCAGCGTCCCGACGGGCCACCCCGTTACGGAAGCCCGGGAATCCGGCGAGGTTCAATCGAATTCAGTTGTGCGTCGTCAACGCCGGGCCCACTGGATTCGGCGTAGCGAAAAGTGAGAAATGGCTCAAGGGCGGTTCGGCCGCTCACGCGGAACCCGCAGGCAGCCGCACCACCCGCGCCCCAGTATCGGTGCCGGTCCCAGAACCAACGCCCCAGGAGTATCACGACGGGGGCGGCGACGTGCAGCTGCTCTATGTCGAGGAAGCTGAGAACGGCGTACCCCCCATGGGCCGGCGGTCTGCCGGGTAACCAACGCCAGTTCCCGTTGCAGCCACTCCCGGTCGCTCCGGCTGCCGCCGACCAGGCTTAACCCTCCGCCGTTCGACACCGCAGCGGCGAGCGCCCCGTCGGTAGACCCGCCCATCGGTGCAAGCGCGATCGGATGCTGCAGGGCCAGGGGCTTGGTGAACGAAATTGTCAATGACATGAGAACCATCAACGGCCTCGGGGCCCCGGAATCACGCAGCCTCGGTCGGGCCGCCACCCTCCGGAAACCGTCGACAAACGGTGCTCCTGGAGATCGACGAAGCCAGGTCGGGGACAGGCTGGTCATGGACCAGGGAGTTCCGGAACCCGCCGCTCACCGTGAGAGCGTCCCAAGGCCTCGTCAGTGTGGTGTTGCCCGGGCGCAACTGTCCTCATCGCCATAGCTCCTGATGGACAACTGCCCGCACCGCCCGCGATCCGAAAGACCCTCGAGACTCCGGCCTCCGCGTCGGCCACCTGGTACGCCGACACAACGAAAGCATCACGGCCACCAACGAGTTGACGAAAATCAGCATCCCGTCACGGCATCCGGGAGGGGCAGGGCGTGTTTCGGAAGTGGCGTCGTCCGCCCGTAGGGCGGGCCAGGCGTGGCCGGGCAGGCGGGACTTTCGAAACACGCCCTAGTCGTCGGGCAGGTGGTACACAGCGAGGGCCGCGGTGTCGTCGTCGAGGCGGTTGTTGCTGTAGGTGAGGAGGTCGTGATGGAGACGATCGAGAAGTTCCCGGGGCTGGAGGGGGCCCCAGGAGAGGACACGTTGGCGAAGCGGGTAGAAGGCCCCGGTGGGGTCGCGTGTTTCTGTGACGCCATCGGTGTAGAACAGCAACTGCTCGCCGGGGCGGAAGGGGTATTCGTCGACACGGTAGGCCTCCGTGAGGAGCATGCCGAGGTTGAGGGGCGGTGCGGGGTCGGCCGTCTCCAGCTCAGTGACCTCGTCGGAGCGAATGAGGAGGGGCGGGGGGTGGCCGCAGTTGACGATGCGGACCACGTGCTGACGGGGGATCTCCGCGAAGACAGCAGTGACGAAGCGCTCACCCACGTCGTTTCCGGCCAGGCGGGCGGCCCTGCGAGCCATGCTCGTCTCCGCCCGGCGGGCAACGGCGGCGAGGTCGGGTTCGTCGTGGGCGGCCTCGCGAAAGGCGCCGAGGAGGGTGGCGGCCGTCTCGACGGCAGGGAGTCCCTTGCCGCGGACGTCGCCGATGACAAGGCGGAGTCCGTACGTGGTGGGGACGGCCTCGTACAGGTCACCGCCGATGCGTGCTTCCGCGGCGGCGGACAGGTAAAGGTCTTCCACCAGAATGGGGCCGATGCGGTGAGGGACCGGGCTGAGCAGGACACGCTGCGCGATCTCGGCCACGAAACGCACGGTGGCGAGGGTGCGTTCCCGGCGCACGCGGTGGGCGGCCAGGATTGTTCCGAGAACGCCGAGCAGAGCGGTGCACAGGTAGGCGGCCACGTAGTGGCGCTCCCACACGTATGCCACCGGGCGGCCCGCGCAGCACGGGGTGCCGGCCAGGACCGCTTCGAAGGCGATCGCGAACACGGTGATGGCGGCGACAGCAGCGGGGCCGTGGGCGAAGGCGGCGATCACGGGGAGGGCGATGAGCATGAAGCTCACCGGCCACTGCACGGGTGTAATGGGTTCGAGCGCCAGGACGCCCGCGACGTAGAAGGCGGGCAGCCAGCGCATCCAGGCGGGCGCGGCCGGCACCTGCGGGCCCCCACCGCCAGGCCGCGCTGCCGATCCGCTCGCCGCCCCGGGGCGGCCTGGCCGCCTCACCGCTCACTTCGACGCGGAGTGAGCGGCGCGAGCACGGACGGAGCCCGGTCGCAGGACGGAGCTACTGTGTGGCCTGCACGCGGACGGCGGTCCTGGTGGCTCCACTCACACAGCCTGTACACGCGGGGACTCCTGGCACATGAGGTGGTCAAGAGGTCCATCTTGCGGCGTTGCGGGGCTTTGGGTCGGCCATTGCTCCAGCCCATGGCATGTCAGGACCTTGGTGCGGGGTTCGCGCGCCGGGAGGTGGCGGTGGTGCGTCCGCAGGTGTGAGTGGTGGGCGGCACCGGTTCCCGGAGGACGAAGTCTCCTCACCTGAGGTCGCGAGGCGGTGCTCCGTCACGCTGGGCAAGGTCGGCGACTGCCGGATCGGGGGTGGCGGCCGTTGGCCGAGTCCGCTCAGTGCGCCACTGTCGGGGTGCGGTCCGACGTGAGCCCCGCCCTGGTGCGGGACGGCGACCGGCTGAGTGTGTTCACCCGGGGCGCGGACAGCTCGCTGCGGCAGCAGACCGGGCGCGACGGCCACCGGGACGCGCGGACCACCGAGATCGTGCACAGCTCGCTGCACGGCGAGGACCCCGTTCCGAGTTACCGTGCCGTCCTGGACGCGGTACGCGACCAGGACCCGGCTGCCGCCGAACGCGCCATGCGGGCCCTGTTCGACCAGGCCGTACTCGACCTGGACCGGGCCCAAGGCACCGGATCGGCCAACGACGAGGGGGCCGGGGCCCGGTGAAGATCACTCGCATCGAGACCTTTCTCGTACCGCCCCGGGCGGGCGGCCACCGCCTTCGACGGCTCCCAGGTCCACACCGTGCCCGCGCCGCGGGTCGAGGTTGTCGAACCGGTGGGCGCCGGTGGCGCGTTCGCGGCCGGGTTCCTCGCCGGGCTGCTGCGCGGCGAGGACACCGTACGGGCGCTGCGGCTGGGGCATCTCACGGCAGGCGCCGTGGGTTACGGCGACCATGGCCCACTGCCGGACCACGCCCGTCTGGCGGAGCTACTGGACGCGGCGCCCGAGGAGTGGTCAGGAGGCGGGTGACCTGTCGATTTGGACACCCGTCGCCGAGTCCGTACCCATGCCGGGCAGTTCCGCTGCCCGGCCCGGTTACCCGCCGCTGGCACCATCAAGTACGGGTGAATCTCACTGAGTTCGCCCGTATTGGCCATGGGCGTCAGGACGCGGAAGCGCGACTTGCCGTGGTGCCCGTGCGGAACGGGGTGAAGTGCGCCGGGGGATGATCGATGAGCAGGTCTGGACGCCAGGCTGTGAGGATCTGAGCGGAGCAGTCGAACAGCCCTTGCGGGAGGGCGGCCAGGCTGTACCACCTCCAGTCGCCGACACTCTCGTCCGGCTGGTTGGCGGGTTCACCCTCCCAGGCTCTGACGACGGCGCCGACGGTGACGCGCAGCACGTCGTCCACGCGGTCGACCAGCGTCCCCAAGAGGGTGACGTCCTGACTGGATGCTTCGAGACCCGTTTCCTCGGCCAGTTCGCGCACGACAGTCTCTTCGAAGCTCTCTCCGGGCTCCACCGTGCCCCCGGGGAGTTCCCACGTCCCTCGGCGGTGCCGGCCGAGAAGCAGACCTTGCTCGCTGACGAGGATGACTCCGACCCCAACGGCCGCGTGCGGGACCGGCGCTCGGTGCGTGCGTGGGCGGCTGGAGATACGGGTCGGGTGCCGACGTGGCAGGCGCCTTGCCCGGACGAGCTGGATCACGACGGGGTTGTCGTCCTGCGGCGCCCGCAACAGGTCCACTGCTTCGACGGTGAAGCCGTGATCAGTGAGCAGGCCCTCCCACAGCTGCGGAGTGAGCACCCACATCTGGGTTGCGATGGGCTCCTCGTCCCGTAGCCGGATGACCTGCTCGCGCGATGCCAGGGTGCTGGAGGGACCTCGACTGTCGCTGTCGGTATGCAGGGCGGAGAAGACGAGAGGCGCGCCCTCCGAGAGACCGTCCTGCAGGGCCGGGAGCAGATGGTGCGGGTCGATGCAGCCAAAGGTGCGGATGCCGTAGGCAACGGCGTAGGGCTCTGCATCGTCCAGATGGTCGGCGACGTCGGCGCAGACGAATCGCACACCGGGCTCGTTACCGTGGTCGGCCATGGCGCGTTGGTGCTGAGTGGGCGACATGTCGATCCCGTCCACGAGGGCTCCGTGGGTACGCGCAAGATGCACGGCGTGATGGCCGGGCCCCGACCCGATGTCGAGTACGCGCTTTCCCCGTAGGTCGCCGAGGACCTCGGCGCCGGGGCCGACGCCGGGCCAGAACGCCCAGTCGATGCGGTCCGGTACCGGCGGCGAGTAGCCGTAGTCCAGCTGCCGCTGCCCGTAGATGGTCCAGCTCTGCTCGTTGATCGACTGCGCTGTCATGGGCGGGCTTCCTCCGAGGGGATGGGTGGATTCAGAGCTGCAGCAAGTAGCAGTGGAAGGAGGAACCGAGCTTGGTCACCTGGACCTGCGACCACGACATGGTGAGCAGGTCGGCGTCTTCGGTGCTGAGGTCCCATGCCTTGGGTTGTCCTCCCCGGGAGGCGTCGTGGACGGAGGTGACCACCCAGAACGTGCCGCCGGGCGCGAGCATGCTGCGTACGCGGGAAAGGAAGGCGGGCTTGTCGGTGACCCACCGGTAGACGAGTCGGCAGGCGATGACGGCGAACGCCGGGTGGGGCAGGCGTGCGGGGTCGTCGGTGTCGAAGTCGTGGACTCGGATGTCGAGGTCCGGGTGTTTGCCCTGGGCGGCGGCCACCGCGGTGGGAGCACAGTCGATGCCCGTGGTTCGGTAGCCGAGCCGGGTGAGTTGGGCGGTGAGCGCGCCTTCGCCGCAGCCGACGTCGAGCGCGGGCCGGCCGTGGCCGGGGCCGAGCCGGCAGCGCAGCGTCTCGGCCTCGTCCGCGTCGATGGTCCGGTAGCGCCGGCCCTGTTGCCACAGCGGCTCCCAGTACGCCGCGCCCGCCAACTCCGAAGCCGCGGGGTGATTCATGAGGGCCAGCCCATGAGCGTGTACGGCGTGCCCTGGCCGATGGCGGTCAGCACGGTGAGGGTGTGGTCGACGAGAGGCTCGGGCAGCGCATCCAGCGGCCACCACCGCCACTCCGTCCACCCGTCCGGTTCGAGGACGCGAGGCTCCCCGTGCCAGCGGGAAGCGGTGAAGAAGAGCTGTAGGCGCGGGATTGTGCTGCCCGGGTCGAGAATGTCCAGGGTGTGCACGAGTGTGAGATCGGCTTCTGCGATGGTGAGGCCGGTTTCCTCTGCTGCCTCGCGGACCGTGCACGTCAGGGCCGACTCGCCCTGTTGACGGTGCCCGGCTGGAAGGTGCCAGGTCGAGGGCGCGCAGGCGCTGTCAGGGCGGCGCTTGCCGAGCAGGACGGCGCCGTCCCGTACGAGGACGAGGTGGGCGCCAACGATGCTGTGTCCCCGGTGGTCGCTCTCTTCTCGGACGCGCATGGTGGGCGGCGAGCCGACAGCGTCGAGGCGAGGGTTCGGGCGCCTCCGGTGCTCGTGGATGACGGCCGCTGTGCCGGGATCCATGGTCATCTCTGCGGTCTCATCGACATGGGTCCAGCGCAATTGGATGCCCTCGTGGAGGGGAATTTCGTGAGCTGGTTGGTTCAAGGTGCCCAGATAGACGAGGACGCGGGCCGTGAAGGCACCGTCGGCATCGAGGGTGTCCAAGGTGATGAAAGGGGTAAGGCCGGGGATGGTAAGGCCAGTCTCCTCGAGAAGTTCGCGGGCGATGGCCTCGTCGCAACTCTCGCCGGGCTCGGTATGGCCGCCGAGGAGGGACCAGTGCCCAGGACGCCAGATCGGCTTGTTCGCGTCGCGGAGGTGCAGCAAGTACCGCCCAGAGTCGTCGACTAGAAGGGCAGCTGTACCGGGCAACTCGGATGTACGGCAACTGGATGAGCTTCCGGAGGCATTCGTGGTGGTCACGCGGGGCCTTTCGTGCGATCGAGAAGAAGCACGGGGTGAAGCGGGGCTGCTACTCAGCGTTCTTGGGACAGACGTAAGAGATCCGCGAAGGTGCCGCCGGCATGGACGAGGGCGTCGTACGTGCCCTGCTCGGAAAGGCGGCCGTGGTCCATGAGGACCATGTGATCTGCGATCCTGGTGTTCTCTGGGGGGTCCGGCTGTGGTGTGACGTCGTACGGAGCCCTCCCGTCGGGGTGACTGCGGCGGTTCTCAGGGAGTGTGGCTCTGCGGTCACTGCTCCGTCTCCACGATGCACCGGATCCTGTGCGAACAGGGGCAGTCCGGCGAGCGCCGACGCCAGGCCACCCATCCCGCGAAGGCGGTCCCCGAGCTGGTCGCCACCGCGCCGTCGCAGGTGTTCACCTGGGACATCACCAAGGCGGCCGGACCGGTCAAAGGCGTCTGGTATCACGCCTGCTACTCGGCGGCCTACCGGTTGGCGACGGCGCACAGTCACGTGATCTACGAGTCGCACCTGGAACTCGCACGCCTCCTGATGCAACATGATTCAAACCAGTTCGGGTTGAGGTTCCGTCAGCGGAGCTGGTGCGGCCTTCGGTTCCCACAGTTTGGTGGTCCGCACGTAGCCGTGGACCACTGAGGTCATCGCCAGAAGGAGAAGTGGTCCAAACACCCACGGATGTTCGGCCATCTCCATCGGCAGATAGCGATATGACACCAAGAGTGCCGTGAAGACCGTTGCACCGTAGGCGACCAGCTGGATTCCTGACCGGTCCCAGCCGCGTTCGAGCGAGCGCAGCGCTGCCTCGATCGTCAACGTGAACACCACGCCGGCAATGATATCCGCGCCGTAGTGGTAGCCGAAGCCCAGCGTCGCGCCCAGCGTGGCAATCAGCCAGCACGCGCCTGCGAATTGCAGAATCCGTGGGCCCTTGAGGGAATGGATGAAGATGGCGGTAGCCCACGCTGTGTGCAGGCTGGGCATGCAGTTGCGTGGGGTGATCTCGTCGAATGGCATGTGGTGCGGAGTATTGATCGGCGGCGGCGTGTCCGGCCACAGGTTGGCCACCGCCCAGTGCCCGCCGTCGGCGCCGTAGGCGAAGATCGGCCCGACCACGGGGAAGATCATGTAGATGCCCGGCCCGAGGAGGCCGATGACCAGAAAGGTGCGCACCAGATGGTGGCGCGGGAAGCGACGCTCGACCGCCACGCCACGTAGCTGGTACACCGTGACGACGACCGCGGCCACCGGAAGCAGAGTGTAGACGTAGTCGAGAAAATGGGTGCCGATCGGGCCGGTGGCTGTGACGATCCGGCCTACCATCCACGACGGGTTGCCGAGCGCGTGATCGGCGGTTGCCACGTACTGGTCGAGGACCGCCGGGCGAGTCTTCGACGTGATGAGTAGCCAGGCGTCGCCAGTCTTACGGCCGGTCACCAGCAGCACGCCCAGCCCGACACCCTTCAGTAGCAACACACGTTCCCGGCCCGTGCGGCGCGTGAGAGCGATGACCGCATAGCCCAAAATCACCCACAACGCGCCGTTGCCGAAGGGGTGACCGTCGGTCACTTTGGTGTCGGTCGCCCACCGCACCAGTAGGAAGGTGAGGTCGATGCCTATCGCGACACCAGCCGCGATGAACCGTTGTCGCCAGGTGAGCACCACCATCATCAGCGCCATGCTGGCGTACAACAGGAAACCCGATTGGGGGGCGAATACCACCTCTTGCGCCTGGGTGGTGATCGGTCCAGGTAGGCCGTAGTGACGCGCGGCGATCTCCAACGCGATGAGGAATCCGAGGGTCACCACCGCCGCCGTGGCCCATAGTATCGCCCGTGGTTGACGCCACATGGCGAACGTAATTCTGTTGTTTTTTCGTGAAAGGACCCGCGATGCTATAGGTATCAATTGTTTGGCCGATTTGTTAGATGTTAATTAAAGACACTCTTCGTGCCGGATGCGTGGATTTCCGGTGAAGGACGGGCGATGGCGCTCGTCGTGAGTTCGAACATGCTATCGGGGTGGTGCGGGTAGGTCGAAGGACCCCGGGTGGTGCGAAGGCCGGTCGATCCCGGCTCGATGGTCCAGCGTCTCGGGAATGACCACGGAACTCTCGAACGCCCGGCGGGCATCGAGGGCGACACGGGCTACCCGGCGGCCTTGACGCGTGTGTAAAGGGCCGAACTGGCGGCCTGGGCTGAGGTGTTGGCATACCGCCAACACGCCGAATACAGCGATCAGTTCTCCCGTGGTGACGTCGACCTGGTCAGAGGGACTCCGGCCATGTCCACCCCCCGTACGCACGGGCCGCTGTCTCTACCGCGCCGAGCGGGCCTACGTCGACGACGCCGGCATCGGACACGAGGTCCTGCACTGTACGCCGACGGCCACATCACAAGCCTCATGACGTCACGCACGTCTCGTCTGACGTGACAAGCACCGGACTCGGTGGGCCGAGGATGCCCGGCCATCTCTCGACCTGGCTCTGCTTGACCTTGACACAGTGACAAGGTCTTCACTGTGTCAAGGAGGTGGTCCCGATGATCACGCCGAAAGAGGACACGAACACGATGCGAGCTCTCCAGGGGCTGGGGAACGACAGCTCGTCGGTCCGGCTGCAGGCAGCTCTGGCGGTCGGCACGACCCCGGACCCGGGGTTCATCGGCAAGCTCATCGAGCGATGCGCGGTCGAACCCGAGTTCTACGTACGCGAAATGCTGACGTGGGCACTCACCCGCTACGCGGCATCGATGACGGTCCCGGTACTTCTCGACGAAGTCCGCTCAGAGGTCGTTAAGTCCCTCTTCCCCTGCTTCGCGATCACTCGTTCGTGTGGCCGTGATCCGTACTGGCGTGCTGGATGGGGCTCGGGTGATCTCC
>NZ_JBFBCG010000060.1:0-47267 GCF_040683105.1 Streptomyces sp. NPDC051020
CTCCGCCGCACCGGCCGCGACTACCACCGGCCCCTACGAGCCCTCGGCCTCACGTGACGAACCCAGACAGATCTCGATCATGCAATGACCCTGGGTCGCCGCTGGAGAAGCAGTCCAGGGCCGCGGTGATGCCCAGCTCGTCCATGACGATCTTGGTGATCGCCTTGACGGCCTGCTTGATGCGGCCCTTGGAGCCGTTGAGGTTCGCCTCGGCGTTGTTCAGGTTGTCCGTGGCGTCGTCGGCGGCCTTCTGCTCAGTTGTCTGATTGGTTTTGACGCGTTGGCCAGTGCAACTGCTGGGGTGCTGCTGGCAGTACGCCCGCTCGTCCGGGTCGTACAGACCCGTCGGGTCACTCGCCGAGACAGGACGGTTGTGCGCGTACGCGTACGCGTTCAGCTGCTGGGGATCGCTGGTGTCCACCACCGGGTCGGGCGAGATGAACTTGCCGAGGAAGGAGTCGTACTCCCGCGCCCCGATCGTCGTCAGGCCCGTGGAGGCATCGATCGTGCCGCCCACGAAGCCCTTCTCGCCGGGCCAGGCCCCTTGCGCCGGCTGGGTACCGCGGTTGTTTCCGTACGGGTCGAAGCGGCGCTGGGTGATGGCCCCCGTCGTCGCGTCGATCGACAGCTCGCCGGTGCCGTGGTGGTCCGAGGCGAGG
Organism: Streptomyces sp. NPDC051020; assembly: GCF_040683105.1. NCBI lineage: Bacteria > Bacillati > Actinomycetota > Actinomycetes > Kitasatosporales > Streptomycetaceae > Streptomyces > Streptomyces sp. NPDC051020. The sequence goes on from NZ_JBFBCG010000060.1 coordinate 660, forward strand.
AAGGAGAGCTTCTTGGTGTTGTCTCGGACCGCGATCGTGGAGTCGCCGTACCCGTAGTAGCGGGTGGCCTTGACCGTCGACGAGCCGGCGTCGAGGCGGAGTTCGGTGCCGGGCAGGTAGATCGTGGTGCCCGAGGGGTCTTTGCGCTGGACCCGGCCGCCGTCGGCGTCGTAGAGGTAACTGGTCTGTGATGCCTCGTTCTTGGCGGGGGTCGTGACGTCGTCGGGCTGGCTGTTCTTGATCACCTTGCCTTCGGCGTCATACTCCAGGGTCTGGGTGTTGCCTCCGATGGTGCGGGTGTGGGTGTTGCCCGCAGAGTCGTAGGTGTAGGAGTACTCACGGTCACCGGTCGGGGTGTTCTCGACGACCTTGGACACCTGGTGAGTGCCCGTCTTGTAGGTCAGGTTGCGCTTGGTGTCCTTGGCGGCGTCCAGGCCGGTGTCGTGCACCGTCTCGGACAGCCGGTCGCCGACCTCGTCGAAGGTGTACGAGGTCCAGTAGGCCGCCGGGCCACCGAGTGCGGAGCTGCCGGGCGTGCCGCTGCATGCGGCCGGGCGCGAGCCACCGAGCGGGATCTGGCTTCCGACGGTGCCGGACGCCTTGGCGGCGTCCTTGCCGGTCGCCGGGGTCCAGGCCTCCGTCATCCGGTACTGGTAGTCGTAGGTGAAGCACTGCAGGTCGGGAGCCCCGGTGCCTGCGGTGTCCGCGACCGACAGGATGTTGCCGACCTGGTCGTAGGAGTAGCTCGACTCCTTGGCCGGACCGGTGGTGGAGCCCGCGACATCGACCACGGAGCGGGTCAGCCGGTCGGTTCCCGTCTCGTAGTCGAAGGTCTGCCAGCTCTTCTTGCCGCCGTTCGACAGCTCCAGCTGCTGCAGGAGGCTGCGTCCCGACCAGATGGTGTTGGTGACATACGGCGTGGCGCCGGTCATCGTCGTCATGCGCTGCAGGTCGTCGTACCCGTAGGCGAGTACCTCGGCGTCAAGACCGCCGACCGCGGGGACTCCGTCGCTCTGCTTGGTGCCGTCGCGGTTGTAGTCGGCGGTGTAGGTGTAGGTACCGGCCAGTGCTCCTTGGGAGGCGGGGACCGCGTAGGCCGTCTTCAGCGGACGGTAGAAGTCGTCCATGGACTGCACGACCGTGGCGAAGTACTCGGTGCCGCTGATGTAGCGCAGCGAGGCGTATTCCTTGCCCAACCAGCCGGCCTTGTCGTAGCGCCGTTCAGTGAGCTTTGTGCCGGTGGTCGGCGCGCCGTCCCAGGTCGTCATGGTGCGGCCGAGCTTGTCGTAGACCGTGGAAATGGTCTCGCTGCGGCGGCCGTCTGTGGACGAGAGGACCTGGTCCGCGTCGTCGTAGGTGGTCGTCGTCGTTCCGGCGTCCGGGTCCCGCGCCTCGGTCTGCCGGCCTCGCTGGTCGTACGTGTATTTCCAGCTGTTGCCTTTGGCGTCGGTCAGCTGCTTGAGCTGGCCCGCTGCCGTGTACTCGTACTTGGTGGTGTCGTAGCCCGAGGACGGGCCTCCCGTGACAGGCGAGGCACCCTTGTAGTGACGCATTTCTGTGGTCTGGCCGCGGGCGTTCGTCAGGGTCGTCGTTGGCGTGCCGCCGACCGGCGGGTCGATGTGGGTGCGGTCGCCGCCGTGGGTGTACGTGGTACGCCACTGCTCGGCGCCCGAGACCGCGAAGATCTCCGCGGTGGTGCGACCCAGGCCGTCGTACTCGTACTGGGTCTGCGCGCCGACCTCGCCGTTGCGCACGATCAGCAGTTCGTCCGAGGGAGCCCCGGACGCGTTGTACGTGGCGTTGGTCTTGAGGATCTTGCCGGTGGCGCCGTAGAAGGTGTCGGCGACCATGCGGGTGCCACCGGGGCCTTCGGTCTGCTTCTGGCGGGGCCTCAGCAGTCCGTCGTACAGCTCGTACTCACTGCCGTACGCACCGCTCTCCTCGATCTTCTCCGTCTTGACTGCGACGGCCTTGTCCCGGCGCACGATGTACGAGTACTTGATGCTCGGGGTCTGGGTCTTGGCGCGGTTCGGCAGCCAGACCGAGACCAGCCGGCCGAGGCCGTCGAACGCGAGGTCGGTGCGCTTGCCGTTCGCATCGGTCTGACCGGTGGACTGGCCCCAGGCCGCGGCGATGTCACTGGTCGTGACGTGCCCGAGCGCGTTGGTCACCTTCGTCTGGGAGATGAGGCCGTTGACGTCGGTGTACGAGGTCTTGGTCTCCGCACCGACAGCGTCGATCTGCGAGGTGGGGCGACCGAAGGCGTCGTATGCCGTGGTGCCCGTCACCTGATAGGTCGCGGTGGTGCCGTCGTGCGACTTGAGGCGCTCGGTCGTCGTCGCGTTGCCCTTGGTGGGTGCGGCGCCAAAGGCTCCGCTGTCGTACGAGGTGCGCTCGTCGGAGATGACCTGAGTCTTGCGGTCAGGTGTCGCGGTGCACTTGACGGCGACGGTCTCGATCCGTGACGTCAGCTCCAGCATGTTCGCTGCGGTGTTGTCCGCGTAGTACGTGCGGGTGCACGTGTCGTCGGCGGTGGTGGAGAGGTCACCGAGGTCCTCGGACTCGATCGCGCGGCCGGTGCCGTTGGACGTGTCGTACTTGGTGTTCAGCTCGGTCTCGCGGCGACCGTCACCGCCCTCGGTGACGGTGTAGCCGCGCACCTTGGTCGTCTTGGTGATCGACGCCTTGGTGGAGCCCCAGATGTTGATTGCCGTCGCGGTGAAGTACCGCGCGGGGGTGTTGATCGACTTGGAGACGAGCTTGTCTCCGTCGTAGGTCGCGGCCTCCAGCTCCTGACCGGTGAACTCCTTGTAGTCCGTGTACTTGGTGCCCTCGGAGTCGGTCACCTCCGCACTGCGCGTACCGCCTGCGGAGTCCTTGTCCCCGTCCATTCCCTGGAAGTACGTGTAGTCGATACGGGTGGTCTGCTTGTCCTCGGCACCGCTGGTCACCTTGACCTTGCCGTAGCCCTGCCAGCCGCCCCACGTGAGGTACTTGTCCTCGGTGATGCCGTCCGGCTCGGCCTTCCGCCAAGCGGCCGGGCCCTGGTAGTCGTACCTCGTCACCAGCTTGTCGCCGCCGCCGGTGCGGTCGGTCTCGATGACCTCCGCGACGACGTACTTGTGGAACCAGTCCGTGATCGGGTCGATGTAGCCCGGCGGGGACCACTTGACCGGATAGCAGCGCTTGGTCGACTCACCCGGCTTCGGCAGCGCGTCCTTGGTGCAATTGGTGGGCGCGTAGTTGACGTCCAGCTGGGCGCCCGTCTCGCTCAGGACCGCGGCGAGCCGGAAGCGGTAGAAGGGTGCGATGTTGTCGCCGATCGCGTCCACGCGGTTGGCAAGCTGCATGCCGTAGAGCTCCAGCGAGGGAAGCTTGGCGGCGGTGCCGACGCGGCCCTCGTGGTCGATCTTGGACAGCCACAGCGTCTTGGAGTCGTCGCCGTTGTCGGTGAACAGGTGGGTGAAGGTCCAGGCGTCCACGTCCTGGTACGTCGTGGCGTCCTTGCGGATCTGCGTGGTGACGCCGGCCAGCCGCTTGCGGGTCCAGAACGACGGCGCCACCTGCGAGGCGGTGCACTTGGTGCTCGCGGCGCAGTACCGGTCCATCGGGACGTCCGGCCAGTGAGCGGCGTTCTCCTTCTTGAAGTCGGCCGCCGCGCAGGTGAAGGTGTCGGTCGGCAGGCAGCGCTCCTGGGTGTTGAAGACGACGCGGGCGGGTGCCTGGGCGGCGTACACCTGGCCGTCGCGCTGGCCGTAGTCGATGCGCTTCAGGTAGCCGCCGGCGTGGTAGGCGGTGCCGTTGACGTCCGTCTTGCCGTTCAGCGCGTAGTAGTTGGTCTCCCGTGCGTAGAAGTACGAAAGGGCGTTGCCCTGCGGGTCCTTGACGTAGTCGAGGCTCCAACGCCAGGCCTGGTTGCAGTGGGCGCTGGTGAAGGTGGCGTTGTAGCAGGGCTCGCCGGAGTCGTCGCCGAAGACCGGGGTGGTCCAGACGGAGGCGGTCTCCTCGTTCCCCGTGGCCCAGCCGGGCAGCCGGTTCTTGCCGAAGTAGTACTCGGTGCCGTCGGTCGTGGTGATCATCCAGTACTCACCGTCGTTGTCGCCGTTGGTGGCGCCGGTGAGCTTCTCCACCTTGGCGCCGTCGTCGGCGGCGAGGTGCCACTTGCCGTCGGTGGCGTCCTTGACCAGCTCCGTCGACATGCCGTTCAGCAGGACAGTGGCGTTCTCGAACGCCCAGCACTGCTCGGCGGAGCCGGAGTGGCCGTCGTCGGAGCAGGCCTTGTAGCGGCGCTCGATGTAGCCCGGCTCATAGCTGAAGCCCTCACCGATCCAGGAGCCCTGGTTGTTGGTGTCGGCGGTGCGGCCGTCGGCGGACTGGGACGAGTAGGCGAGGCCGACCGTGGGCGTGAGGCCGCCGGGGGTCGGCGGCGTACGCAGCGGGTACGACCAGGAGAAGCCGCCCGAGGAGTTCGCGACGGTCCAGCTCGCGGACTTCGACAGCGGGGTGGCCGAGTAGTTGCCCTGCGACGAGGAGTCGCCTGCGGCCAGGGCGACCAGCGAGTCGCCCGTCACGGCCATCGTCGACGTGCCGGAGGCGGCCGGAACAGCGGTGACGTCCGCGGAGACCGTGTGGTCCTTCGCGTTGTTCACCGTCGGCAGTTCCTTGGGCAGTTCGGGACAGGTCTTGCTGCCCGGCTCGGCGACCGCGGCGCAGGCAGGCAGCTGTACGAGGCGCAGCCGGGCCCCGTAGTTGCCGCCGTAGCCGTCGCCGAACGCCGAATAGTCCACGTTCAGGCGGACCTTGGCCGCTTGCTCCCCCTCGTCCGCCCGCTGCACGCGCAGCAGTGCGCCGGCGCCCAGCTTGGCGGCGCGCTGCGGGTCCAGAAGGTCGATCTTGACCTTGCCCGGCGCCGTACTCGCCGTCCCCGCGGTGGACTTGGCCTTGGCGGAGTCCTTGGGCGCGGTGACAGAGACCGGCAGGCCGCCGACCTTGACCTCGGTGGGGCTCTTCGCCCCGGCGGCCGACACGGTGATGTCGGCGCTGCCCTGACCGGGCCAGACAGCCTTGTCGAGCTGGGTCACGGCGGCCTTGCGGGCGGGGTCGGCCGGTCGGCCCTTGACCTTGCCCGCGGTGCCGTCGACCGGGTCGCCGAGATCCTGGACGCCGGGCCGGCCCTGACCCTTGCCGTCGGCGTAGGCCACGGCCTGGATGGTGGACGCGGACAGCGCCAGCGTCAGGCCGAAAACTGCCCCGCTGAGGAATCGTCTTGGTATGCGCCGATCAAGCAATCGGCCACGTAGATACATCAATGCACTCCGCATATCGATGTCGCAATGAGCAAAGTGAGCAGGAAAAGAAGTCGCGGGTGTGCCGGCCTTCCGTGGAAGGCCGGCAAACCCGCGGGGTGTGTTACATCTCCGGCAGCGCCGTCAGCGCCGCCATCTGGCGGATAGCTACCGGGTCGGCTGCACCGCTGTAGGCGCGCACCTCATCGATGGCACCGGCGAAGTACTCGCTGCCGCCATCCAGCGCCGAACGGCCCACCTGGAGACCGCCGGTGGCGGACCAGAGGGTTTCCTCGGCGCCGTGTGCCGTACTGGCCAGCTGTCCGTTGACGTACAGCCGGATCTCATTGGCGAAGGCGTCATAGACCACGGCCAGGTGCTGGCCGGAGCCGTCCGTGTCGGGCAGCTCCTGGTCGTCGTTGAAGACCTTCACGTCGGCCGTGGCCGAGTCGGACTCGGCGACGGCCAGCTCCCACTGCTGGGTAGCTGCCTGGTACCGGACCTGGACTCGGTTTGCGGCCGTACCCGGCAGCGAGAGCACGGTCTGCGACTTCGTCGCATCGAGCGAGGTGAGCAGCGCCCGGGCGGAGATCGTGAAGCTGGAGCCGCCGGTGACCGGGGCCGTGGCCGTGGCCGCGTAGTCCCCGTCTCCGTCCAGCACCAGGTTGCCTTCGCCAACCAGCGGCGCGGTGTCGAACAGCGGGTCCGCCGGGCGGTAGATCGACGCATTGCCGGCGAGGGTCAGGCCCGCACCGTTCCCGGTCTCCGCGGAAACACCGTTGGTGGCCGTATCGAGCTGCCAGTAGCCCTTGCGCTGCGGCTTGACCGTCTTGAGCTCAGCGACCTGCGCTGCGGGCAGCACCCGGTCGAAGACACGGACCTCGGCGATGTCTCCGGTGAAGTTGTCGCGGTAGCCGCTCTTCGCCGTGGCACGGCCGATCTGCAGCGGGCCGTACGACTTCCACACCGAGCGACGCACTGCGACGCCCTTGGACAACTCATTGATGTACAGCTGCAGTTCGGTCCTCTGGGCGTCGTACACGCCGGTCAGCAGGACCCACTGGTCCTTGACCACGGAGACCCCAGTGGACACGGCCTTCCATTGGCCGATCGTATCGACGTCGGTGACGGGCACGGAGAACGCCCAGGTTCCGGCTGTGGCGTCGTAGCCGAGGGTGAAGCCGGGCTCGCCCGTGCCGTCCTGGCTCACGACCGCCATGCTGTGGTCCAAGGCCGTGGGACGGACCCAGGCGCTCACGCTGAAGCCCTTCGAGGAGTCAATCACCGTCTCACCGGTGTCGAGGTAGGCGCCCGCGCTGCCGGGCCGCCCGCCGTGGACGCAGTCACTGTCGTGGTCGGGCTGGCAGTGCCGTCAAAGGCGTACCGGTACTTCACGACGTCGGTGTCCGGTACCGAGTCGTTCGGGTTCGGCGCGAAAGTGAAGGTGCCGTAGGTGCCCACCCCGTCGTGGTAAACCGTGTCCGACGGGTACTCTCTGGACAGCACGTTCACCGGGTCGCTGCTCGCGACCGAGGCCACTGAGCCGGTTGGATGTGGAGACACACTCGATCCGGCAAGGTGGAGGCGCGGTGGCAGAGCCCATCTTGTCGCAGACCGTCGTAGTGGTGTTGGAGAGGGAGTCCGTGGTCGAGAGCAGCCGGTCCAGGTCGTCGTACTCGTAACTGGTGGAGTCGGTGTCCGGGTCGGTCGAGATGTGCTTGCGACCATGCTGGTCGCACGTGTACGACCAGACGATGCTCTTGTTGTCGGTGACCTTGTCCAGCCTGCCGGCCAGGGTGTAGCCGTACCGGGTGGAGACGTAGTCGGCCGCGGTGCCCGTCGGAAGCGGCTTGTCGTCCTTGTACTGGCGCAGCTCGACCGTGCGGTCCCCTGTTCGGTATGGGGCAGGGCTGTACCGCGGGGCCTGATCGCGCGGCTCAGGAGGGTGACCAGTACGGGACTTCGGTGGCGATGGCGCCGTACCGCCCGAGCGGGAAGGCGACGGTCACCAACTCGATGCTCGCGGTGGGTGTCCCGGGTGAGGACATAGGAAGCGTTGTGGATGCCGGCGCGGCGCAGGTCTACCAGATCAAGGCGACGGAACGGTCGCAGAGACCCAGTGGATCGACCAGGATGCGCCCGACGTCGAGGGGGAGGTGGAACCCCGTGACTCCTTCGGCCAGCGGCTCGCCGCCGTCAACACCACTACGAACGTGGTCAGTACCCCGGCCATGATGCGGCTAGCCGTGGGGGTCCCGGGCGAGGATTCGGCGCCGGAGCAGGCAGATAAGGGTGGCGTGGCGTTGTTCTCGATGCTCGGAGCTCCCGGAGCCGCCGACAGGCTGGATCGAGCCAGGTTAGGTTACGGAATCCCTTCACAATCAGCTCCACGGCAGTTCGCCGGCATGAGCCTGGGCAGTAGTCCGTCCCTGTTGTACGTGGGCATGCCCTATGGCCCGGCGGAGGGCCGCGCGGTGTATGGCCCCCCCCTGGGGGCACCGCCAACGAGGGTGCCCCCAGCCAGACCTTCAAGCCCGGTGACGGCGGCCTCCCTGCCGATGGTCTCGCCTTCGGTGCCACAGTCCGCTGATCGCCATGTAGTACCGATGATCAGCGGCTCGCTCCTGCGGCGTCCCATCACGTCGAGACGTTCCTCGCTTGCCTCCTCTCGAAGGCTGCGGACCTGCGGTGGGCATCTATCGCACATGTGCCCGAGCGCCCCAACTGTCCTACGTCTCCGCTGACATGGGTAGGCGGCGTGCGCTGGGGAAACCGGGGGGACGCGGACCTCATCGACGCGATCAGCGGCCTCGGCCACCCGGCCAGCGAGGCTACCGCTGAGCGCATGTTCCTGCACGTCCTGCAGGGCCACTGCAATAGCCCCATCGTCGGCTACGCCCGCACCGAAGGCACCGGCGAGCTGTCATTGCGGGCGAAGGACTTCACACCCGACGGCAAGGATCCTCAACGCGCGCGAGTGGGCGGGCCGCCTGGACCCGGCCACGCTCGGAACGTCCGTCGCGGTCGCCCTCCTGCGCCAGGCGCGAACTCATCGACGGGATCCCTCACTGAACTGCTTCAGAACGCACGGCTCTTGACGCCCTTGACGAAGGCCATCCAGCCGACGGCGCCGAACACGAGCACCGGACCGTCCGTGATCTTGCTGTCGCGCACGGGGACGAGGTCCGGGGCGCCGTCGGCCACCTCCACGCAGCTGCCGCCGTCCCCGTTGCTGTAGGTCGACTTGCGCCAGGCGGCCGAGTTCGGTTCAGGTGCGGTGCTCATCTGGTGCGTGCTCCTTCGCCGCCGATTCGATCAGGGCCAGGGACGTCTCCGGCGACAGAGCGACGGCCCTGGCCAGATCGTATGAGGATTGAAAGTCCGCTACCAGGGCCGGTTCGTCGACCAGTTGGCCCGTGTAGGACCCTTCGGTGTACACAACCGGCGGAGCATCGGCGAACTGCATCAGCGAGACCATGGTGTTCAGGAACGGATGTGCACCGGCGGAAAAGGGCAACACCTGCAGAATGATGTGTGGGTGAGTGTGTGCCATCTCGACGAGATGCATCAGCTGGTCGTGCATCGCGACGGGACCGCCGAGAGGTACCCGGAGTGAGGCCTCATGGAGAATCGCCCAGAAGAGGGGCCGATCGCCGCCTGTGAGTAGTTGGGCGCGTTCCATACGTGTGCTGACGTGTTGCTCGACGACGTCATTCGGGGCGTACCGCTGTACGGACTTCGTCAGTGCTCTCGCGTAGGCCGGTGTCTGGAGCATTCCCGGAACCACCATCGGGGCGAACTCGCTGATCGCTGTTGCCCGTTGTTCCAGTTCCGCGGCATCGGCGAAGTAGTCCGCCACCTTCGACTTTCCGGCCAGCCGGCACAACCGTTCCAGATGCTCCCCGCTACCGAAGAGCTGATCGAAGACGCGGGACATGTCGATCTGCGGCCGCCGGTTCGCCGACTCGAACTGCCCGATGTACGACCCCGAGCAGAACACCCGCTCGCCCAGCTGCTCCTGGGACAACCCGGCGGCCTCGCGCAGGCGGCGCAATTCGGAGCCGTAGAAGGCTCGCGGGTTGGTGTACGGGTCCAGTTCCTTGGGTTGCGGCATGTGGCGGAATGTAGCCGGACACGAGGTCCCCGGACTCGGAAACGCGGTACCGGCCACCCCATCGTGGACGGTCCGGAATGCAATCGTGGATCAGCGGGTTTGCAACATCCGCAGCACGCGGCGCGAACAGTACAGAGAGCGGATGGCACCCATGGGCGAGTTGATCCTTATCCGGCACGGCGAGACCGAGTGGTCCCGGAACGGGCGGCACACGAGCCACACCGATCTGCCCCTGACCCCCCTCGGTGAGCGTCAGGCCCGTGCGATCGTGCCGCTGATCGCCGACCGGAAGATCGGGCTCACCCTGGTCAGCCCGGCCCTGCGCGCCCGGCGCACCGCCGAGCTCGCCGGCCTTGACTCACCCCGTGTCACACCCGACCTGCGCGAGTGGGACTACGGCGGCTACGAGGGCGTGACCACCGTCGAGATCCACCGGACCCGGCCCTCGTGGAACCTGTGGACCGACGGCGTCACCCCCGGCCCCGCGGCGCACCCCGGGGAGACGCCGGCTGAGGTGGGCAGGCGCGCCGACCGCATGCTCACCGAGATCCGGACGGCCGCCGAACAGGTGGGGGACGCGGACATCGCTCTCGTTGCGCACTCCCACTTCCTGCGCGTGCTCACCGCCCGCTATCTGGGGCTGACTCCTGCCGGCGGCACCATGTTCCAGCTCGCCACCGGGGCCGTCTCCCGGCTCGGCACCGAGCACGGGCAGCCGGTCATCACCGCTCTGAACCTGGCCCTGCCCGAGAGGCTCTTCCGCGCCGCCGTCCCGGAGTCGCCCGAGCAGGGCTGAGCAGGGCCACGCTGTTCATCCCGGGGCGCCGGTGCGGCGCTGATGGCGGCACGTATATTCGGCTGGTGCGACGCGGCGATCAAAGCTGTCACGTGGGATTTTGCGGCCCGGAGCACGAGTACGAACCAACAGCGAGGAGCAGGCCGATGACGACAACCGCTCGCCCGAGTGTGCAGCACGAGGACGACCAGGTGCGGGTCACCCGCTGGGACTTCGAGCCCGGGACGCGTACCGGCCGCCATGTCCATGCGCATGACTACGTGGTCGTGCCGGTCGTCGACGGTGTCATCAGCGCCTTCGCGCCCGACGGGTCGGTGACCGAGTCTCAGCTGCGGGCCGGTGAGTCGTACGCCCGCCCGGCCGGTGGCGAGCACGATGTCGTCAACACCGGCAGTGCCTGGCTGGCCTTCGTCGAGATCGAGCTCAAGGGGACATCGGCTGCGGCCGCTTCGTCCTGAGTCCGAGCGCCATGGACCGCCGGGGATGCCGTCCCCGTACCTCTCGGCTCCTCGGCGGCCGGCCCGATCCGACGACCGAGTCCGTCTGCACCGTGGGACGAAAGAACGGCCGGTACCTCACCCGAGGTACCGGCCGTTCACAGGAGTGGAGAGGTCAGGAGATCAGCTCCACCTCCGCCAGCGTCCCCTCACCGACCGGCACCAGGCGATAGCGCGCGTACGTTCCCGCCGTGCCCACCGAGAACACCCGGGTCTGCTTGTCCCACGCGAACGACTGCCCGGACCGCCTGTCGAGGTCCTTCCACGTCGTGCCGTCCGCAGAGCCCTGCAGAACCCAGCCCGTCGGCGCCTTCGCCGCGGCGCCCGAGGTCAGCGTGTACTGGACCGCCCTCGTCGCCGACCCCACCGGGAGTTCCACCTCGCCGGTCACCGTCGCCGTCGTGGCCGACGTGTTGTCGAACAGCGCGCCTTCGCCCTTCAGTACGTCCTTCTTCGGCGACGGCACCTGGTCGTCCTGGGTGATCGACGTCGGGGCCGCGTTCTTGCCCGTGCCCCACGCCGACGGCTTGGCGCCCATGTCGAACTCCAGGACGCCACCCTTGGCGAGCAGCTCGTGCGGCAGCGACGTGGACGTCCACTTCTTGCCGTTGACCCTCAGGCCCTGCACGTAGATGTTCTTCGCGCTGTTCTTCGGGGCCTTGACCACGAGGTCGTGGCCGTTCTCCAGGTGGACGGTGGTCTTCGTGAAGAGCGGCGAGCCGATGGCGTACTCGCCACTGCCCATTACCAGGGGATAGAAGCCGAGTGAGGAGAAGAGGTACCAGGCCGACTGCTCGCCGTTGTCCTCGTCGCCGTGGTAGCCCTGGCCGATCTCGCTGCCCGTGTAGAGGCGGCCGAGGACCTCGCGGACCTTCTCCTGGGTCTTCCAGGGCTGCGACGCCGCGTCGTACATGTACGTGACGTGGTGCGCGACCTGGTTGCTGTGGCCGTACATGCCCATCCGTACGTCACGGGCCTCCGTCATCTCGTGGATGACACCGCCGTACGAGCCGACGAACTCGGGACCGGCCGTCTCCGGGGTGGAGAAGTACGTGTCGAGCTTCTTCGCCAGGCCGTCGCGGCCGCCGTACAGGTTGACCAGACCGCGGCTGTCCTGCGGAGCCGTGAACGCGTAGCCCCAGCCGTTCGTCTCCGTGTAGTCGTAGCCCCAGATCCGCGGGTCGTACGTGTCCGAGGCGACCCGCCAGTCACCCTTGGCGTCCTTGCCCTGGAAGAAGCCCGCCTTGGAGTCGAACAGCTCGACATAGTCGCGGGCCCGGTTCAGGAAGTACTCCGACTCCTCCTTGTACCGCTCCTTCTTCGTCTTCTTGTAGAGCGCCTGGCCCATCTGCGCGAGGCCGTAGTCGTTGAGGTAGCCCTCCAGCGACCAGGACAGACCCTCGTGCGTCGACGTGTTCGCGTAGCCCACGAACGGGGACGTCGCCATCCCCTTCCGGCCGACACCCGACGTCGGCGGAACCACCGTGGCGTTCTTCAGGGCCGCCTCGTACGCCGCCTCGCCGTCGAACTTCACGCCCTTGACGTACGCGTCCGCGAACGCGACGTCCGACGAGGTGCCGGTCATCAGGTCGGCGTAGCCGGGGGAGGACCAGCGGGAGATCCAGCCGCCGTCCTTGTACTGCTGGACGAAACCGTCGACCATCACGCCGGCCTTGTCCGGTGTGAGGAAGGAGTACGCGGGCCATGTCGTCCGGTAGGTGTCCCAGAAGCCGTTGTTGACGTACACCTTGCCGTCGACGATCTTCGCCCCCGTGTGGGTGGGGGTGTCCGGGCCGATCTGCGGCGAGAACGGGCTGGCGTACCGGTCCTTGCCGTCGACCCGTTCGAAGCCCGAGTTCGGGTAGAGGTACAGCCGGTACAGGCTGGAGTAGAGCGTCGTCAGCTGGTCGGCGTCCGCGCCCTCGACCTCCACCTTGCCCAGGATCTCGTCCCAGGCCCGCTGCGCCCGGTCCTCGACGCGGCCGAAGGAACGGGACGCGGGGATCTCGGCGGCGAGGTTCTGCTTCGCCTGGTCGATGCTGATCAGCGAGGTGGCCAGACGGAGGTTGACCGTACGGTCCTTGCCGGCGTCGAAGCGGAGGTAGCCCGTCACGTCGTCACCGCCGCCGCCCTTGAGCTTGCCGCTCGCGGTGACCGGGGCGTCGAAGACGCCGTAGACGAAGAGCCGGGTGGCGCCGGTGGAGAGGCCGCTCTTCACGTCGGAGAAGCCGGTGAAGGAGCTGGTCCCCGGGTCGAGGGTGAGTCCGCCGTCGTTGGAGATGTTGTCGAAGACGACGGACGCGTCGTCACCGGGGTAGGTGAAGCGCATCCGCGCCGCGTGGTCGGTCGGCGTCATCTCGGCCTTGAGGCCGTTCTCGAACGTCACACCGTAGTAGTGCGGCTTCGCCGTCTCGTTCTCGTGCCTGAACGGCAGCGCGCGTGCCGTGCGGGAGGCGTCCGGGGTGTCCTTGGCCACCGACGGCATCAGCTGGAACGTCTGCCGGTCGCCCATCCACGGGCTCGGCTCATGGCTCGCGCTGAACGCCTGGAGCGTGGGCAGGTTGTCGGCGTTGTTGGCGCGCTGGTAGTCGTACAGCCAGCTCGTCGAGGCGGCGTTGGTGACCGGCGTCCAGAAGTTGAAGCCGTTCGGGACGGCGGTGGCGGGGAAGGTGTTCCCGCGTGAGAAGCCGCCGCTGGAGTTGGTGCCGCGGACCGTCGACGCGTAGTCGGACAGGTGCGCCCTGCGGCTCTCCGGGGCCTTCGGGGCGAGCTTGATGTCGTCGATCCAGCCCTGGAACTTCGCCGGGCCCTTGGGGGAGTCGTACGCCACCAGGATCCGGTCGACGGTCTTGCCCGCCGCGACTCTGCCGATGCGCGAGGCGACCTTGTTCCACTGGTTGACGTACAGCCGCTTGGCATCGGCCTGGCCCTGCGGGGTCAGCGGGCCGCCGTGGCTGTCGGTGGCGCCCAGATCGCTCAGGTACGTGCCGTCGGTGAACGCGAGGTCGACCGCCACATGCGTGGCCGGGTACGCGAGGTCCGTCTCGCCCATCTGCGGATAGACGAGGTAGGAGAGTTCGGTGTCCCGGGTGACGGCCGTGTCGACGTCGAAGACCTTGTTGTACGAGTACGCCCGGCCGTCCGCCTTGTGCGTGCCCGCGTAGCGCAGGGCCTTCTTGCCCGTGAAGCCCGCGCCGGCCTTGGCCGTGGGGGAGCCGGACGGACCGCGGTCGGTCTGGCTGCGCATCTCGGCGGGCGCCGGCGTGCTGGTGTTGCCGTCGGAGAACTGGACGTCGGCGAGCTGGGTGATGTTCGAGGCGCCGTTGTTCTTCGTGATGTCCAGACGGAAGTGCTGGTAGGCCGTGTCGGCCGTGATGTCGTACGACTTGGTCTGGAAGCGCTCGCTGAAGGACTGGTCGGTCCGGGAGTCGAGGTCCTTCCACGTCTTGCCGTCGGACGAGCCCTGGAGCGTCCAGTTCCGCGGGTCGCGCTCGGCGTAGTCGTTGGCCGAGGTGAGTGCGTAGGTCACGACCTTGACCGGCTCGGCCAGATCGAACTCCAGCCAGGCGGTGGGCTCGAAGGTCAGCCACTTGGTGGCGGACTCCCCGTCGATGAGGTTCTCCTTCACCTCACCGCCGCCGGTGTTTTCGTCACTGGCGCGGACATCCATGACCTTGTCCGTGACATTGCCCGGTATTCCGGACGAGAAGCCACCATCGATGCCCGACGACCGCTTCTTTCCGTCAGGTCCCTCTTCCGCGGTATTGCGCCAGTCCGGCTGCTTTTCGTCTGCCTCGAACGAGGAGGTGAACGTCTGGTCGGCTGTGGGCTTTTCACCCCTTTCGGGGGAACTTGCCGACTGGGCGGCGGCCGCCGTCGGGGCGGTCACGACCAGGACCAGTGAGGCCGCAATGAATGCGGCTGTGCGGCTTTGTCTCTTGCGAGAACCATGTCGGGGCTGCATGCCGAGCCATTCCTCCCGGGGAAGTGCGCGCTGGACAACGTTGTCAGAGTGATGCGCAGGATCCAGTAGGGAGCCAAGTGGCCGGATGTGTCAAGGGTGTTGGACGCGGAGGGCTGGGTGAATCGACCGGATTGCGGAAATCGTTACACCCGGACGAGGGCGCACGGGGCCCATGTATCCGCGAGGTCTCAACTCGGGAAAGACTGCTGTCCAAAGCTGCATTCGATCTTGCTCAGTTGGCCGCAAGTGGACTATACCTGTCGGCGTCTGCCCCGCCGTTTTCCACGCGGGCGGACAAGGGGGCCGGGGGAACGGTCGAGGGGGTACCCATGAGGTGCATCCGCCGCTCGATCTCCCGAAACCCCCACTGCATCCGGCTAGCCTGCAAAATCAGCATGACCCAAGCGCAACTGACCGCGGTGGCGGGGCCCTTCGCCTGAGGCGAATTTCGACGGGCGACCGGTACACACCGCCTGAGTCCTGGAGAAGGCGAGGACTTGAGCATGGGATCCACCTCCGGCCACACGAATGAGGGCCTTGGCCGTCGCGACGTGATCAAGCGGTCTGCCGCACTCGGTCTGATCACCGTTCCGACCATGAGCTTCCTGTCGGCGTGTGCGAGTAGTGACAGCGGCACCGACGACTCGGTCAAGAAGGGCAAGACGAGCGCCAAGAACCCGCTCGGCGTCAACGAGACCGCCGCCCTCGACGTCGTCATCTTCGACGGCGGTTTCGGTCAGCAGTACGCGATCGACGCGGAGAAGAAGTACAACGCGGCCTACCCGAAGGCCCCGAAGGTCAAGCACACCGCGACCCAGAAGATCCAGTCGCAGCTGCAGCCGCGCTTCAACGGCGGCACCCCGCCGGACCTGATCGACAACTCGGGTGCCGAGCAGATGGACATGGGTGTCCTCGTCGGCAAGAAGCAGTTGCTCGACCTGACGCCGCTGATGGACGCCCCGTCCATCGACGACCCGAGCAAGAAGGTCCGCGACACGCTGCGCCCCGGTGTCCTGGAGATGGGCCAGTTCGACGGCGACCCGGTCTGGATCATGTACTACGCGTACACGGTCTACGGTGTCTGGTACTCGCAGACCGCGCTGGACAATCTCGACGCGCAGTACCCCGAGACCTGGGACGACATGCTCGCCCTCTGCGCGAAGGCGAAGAAGAAGGGCATCGCCGGCTGGACGTACGCCGGTAAGTACCCGTACTACCTGCCGTTCTCGCTCTACCCGTTCATCGCCAAGATCGGTGGCCGGGAGGTTCTCGACAAGATCGACAACCTGGAGCCGAACGCCTGGAAGGACCCCGCGGTCAAGGCGGCGTTCGAGGCGTACTACGAGCTGTACAAGAAGGGGTACATCCTCAAGGGCACCCCGGGCATGACCCACATCCAGTCGCAGACCGAGTGGACCAAGGGCAAGGCGCTCTTCATCCCGAACGGTTCGTGGGTGGAGAACGAGGCGGCGCCCACCACGCCCAAGGACTTCAAGATGATGGTCTCGGCGCCGTCCAGCCTGGACGCGTCCGACAAGATGCCGTTCGGCACCATCTGGGCCTCCGGCGGTGAGCCCTTCATCGTCCCGGCCAAGGCGAAGAACCCCCAGGGCGGCATGGAGCAGCTGCGCATCATGCTCTCCGAGGAGTCCTCGAAGAACTTCACCAAGCAGGTCAAGTCCCTCAGCGCCTTCAACGGCGGCACCGACGGTCTGACCCTGTCCACGGCCATGCAGGCCGGCGTCGACGCGCTGAAGAAGGCCGGCGACAACGTGGTGAACCCGCGTCTGCAGGACTGGTACGTGAAGCTCCAGAAGGAGCAGATCGGCGTCGCCGGCATCGGCGAGATGATGGCGGGCCGCGCGACCCCGGCGGAAGCCATCAAGAAGATCCAGGCCTTCGCGGACGCGGCGGCCAAGGATCAGTCCATCAAGCACTACAAGCACCAGTGAGCAACCGTCACCAGCGGCGGCACCCGCGGAAAGATCGGGGTCGGTAAACGATGCAGCACGGCAAGTACCGGTTCATTGTGGGGTTCTTGGCGGCCCCACTGGCGTTGTACGCGGTCTTCGTCATTTGGCCGTTCATCCAGTCCATCTACTATTCCTTCACGGACTGGACCGGCCTGAGCCCGGACTTCAAGATGGTCGGCTTCGACAACTACACCAGGATGTTCAAGGACGACATCTTCTGGAAGTCCCTGCAGCACAGTGTGTTGCTTGTGCTGCTGCTGCCGCTGGTGACGCTGGGCCTCGCGCTTTTCTTCGCCTTCATGCTCAATGTCGGCGGCCGGCGGCGGAAGAACGCCACGGTCGCCGGCGTGCGGGGCTCGGGCTTCTACAAGATCGCCTACTTCTTCCCGCAGGTGCTCTCGATCGTGATCGTCGCCCTGCTCTTCCAGTTCGCGTTCAACCCCAGTGACGGGATGCTGAATTCGACCCTGAAGGGCATCGGTCTCGGCTCCGTCCAGCCGGACTGGCTGGGCGATCCGAACCTCGCGCTCATCTGCGTCATGTCGGTGCTGGTCTGGTCGACGGTCGGATTCTTCGTCGTCCTGTTCTCCGCCGGAATGGCGTCCATTCCGAAGGACTTCTACGAGGCGGCGCTCCTCGACGGCGCCAACCGCATCACGACGTTCTTCCGGATCACCCTGCCGCTGCTCTGGGACACCGTGCAGTCGGGCTGGGTCTACATGGGAATTCTGGCGCTCGGCGTGGAGGCGTTCACGGCCGTACAGGTCATGACCGTGGGTCCCGGTGGTCCCGACTACTCGACCACGGTCCTGCCGCTGTACGTGTACCAGACGGCCTTCCGTGACGGCCAGGCAGGATACGCAACAACGATCGGTGTCGGACTGCTCATCGTCACCATGGCCTTCGCGGCCATCGTGATGCGACTGGGCCGGCGCGAGCGGCTGGAGTTCTGATGAAGACCACTGACACCCCTCCCGCGCCTGCGGCGGACCGCGTGCCCGTGTCGCCGGTGACCGTGCCCGGTGGCAAGAAGGAGAAGAGCAGCGAGGGCTCCGTCCTCAACGTCTTCTCGCACGGTGTACTGATCATCTGGGCGATCCTGGTCGTCATGCCACTGCTCTGGGCGGTGATGGCGTCCTTCAAGTCGGACGACTCGATCCTGTCGACGCCGTGGGCGCTGCCCGACAAGCTGCACTTCGAGAACTGGTCGCGCGCCTGGAGCCAGGCGCACATGAGCGACTACTTCTTCAACACGATCATCGTGGTGGGCGGCTCGCTCATCGGCACCCTGCTGCTCGGTTCCATGGCGGCGTACGTACTGGCGCGGTTCGACTTCCCCGGTAACCGTTTCCTCTACTACCTGTTCATCGGCGGGATGAGCTTCCCGATCATCCTGGCGCTGGTCCCGCTGTTCTTCGTGATGAACAACATGGGTCTGCTGAACACGGTGCACGGACTGATCCTGGTCTACATCGCGTACTCGCTGCCGTTCACCGTCTTCTTCCTCACCTCGTTCTTCCGGACGTTGCCGACCTCGGTGGCCGAAGCGGCGATGCTCGACGGGGCCTCGCACACCCGGACGTTCTTCCAGGTGATGCTGCCGATGGCGAAGCCCGGCCTGATCAGCGTCGGCATCTTCAACTTCCTCGGGCAGTGGAACCAGTACATGCTGCCGACGGTGCTGAACACCGAACCGGATCACCGGGTGCTCTCCCAGGGCCTGGTCGAACTGGCCACCAGCCAGGGATACAAGGGGGACTGGTCCGGCCTCTTCGCCGGTCTGGTGATGGCGATGCTGCCGGTCCTCGCCGCCTACATCATCTTCCAGCGCCAGGTCGTCGCGGGCCTGACCGCGGGAGCCGTGAAGTAGCGGCGCGCCGCACACCGTAGAGACGGACGAACCGCCCGCCGGCCCTGTGCCGACGGGCGGTTCGTCCGTTCTCTGTGTCCGCCCCTCGGGGCCTGCCCGCTCATCCGAGGCTTGGACTGCTCAAGGTCTTGACGGGGAGGACCCCAAAACGGTCAGCTTAGAGTTCACATGTTGGAGAAAACGGTAGGAGTGAGAGAGTCGATGGAGACTCCGGGGTCGCAGACATCTCTGCATCGCGCCAACCTTGAGCGGGTCGTGCGTGCCGTACGTATGGCGGGTTCGCTCACCCAGGCGGAGATCGCCAGAAGCACGGGCCTCTCCGCGGCCACGGTCTCCAATATCGTTCGCGAACTGAAGGAGGGCGGCACGGTCGAGGTGACCCCCACCTCGGCGGGCGGCCGCCGGGCCCGCAGCGTCTCCCTGAGCGGTGACGCGGGCATCGTGATCGGCGTCGACTTCGGACATACGCATCTGCGGGTGGCAGTCGGCAACCTTGCCCACCAGGTGCTCGCCGAGGAGTCCGAGCCGCTCGACGTGGACGCCTCCTCGGCGGAGGGGTTCGGACGGGCGGAGCGGCTGGTCAATCGACTGATCGAGACGACCGGGATCGGCCCGGACAAGGTGATCGGAGTGGGCCTCGGCGTTCCCGGTCCGATCGATGTGGAGTCCGGCACGCTGGGCTCCACGTCGATCCTGCCGGGCTGGACGGGCATCAATCCGAGCGCGGAGCTCGCCGCACGGCTGGGCGTGCCGGTGTACGTCGACAACGACGCCAACCTCGGGGCGCTGGGAGAGCTCGTCTGGGGGAGCGGCCGGGGGGTCAAGGATCTCGCGTACATCAAGGTCGCAAGCGGTGTCGGCGCCGGTCTGGTGATCGACGGGCACATCTACCGGGGGCCGGGCGGCACAGCCGGCGAGATCGGCCACATCACGCTCGACGAATCGGGCCCCGTCTGCCGCTGCGGCAACCGCGGGTGCCTGGAGACCTTCACCGCCGCGCGGTACGTGCTGCCCTTGCTCCAGTCCAGCCACGGGTCCGATCTCACGATGGAACGGGTGGTCAAGCTGGCCCGGGAGGGCGACCCGGGCTGCCGCCGGGTGATCGCGGATGTCGGGCGGCACGTCGGCAGCGGCGTTGCCAATCTCTGCAACCTGCTCAACCCCAGCCGGGTGGTTCTCGGCGGCTCCCTCGCCGAGGCGGGGGA
The DNA here is from genome assembly GCF_040683105.1 of Streptomyces sp. NPDC051020. Taxonomy (NCBI): domain Bacteria; kingdom Bacillati; phylum Actinomycetota; class Actinomycetes; order Kitasatosporales; family Streptomycetaceae; genus Streptomyces; species Streptomyces sp. NPDC051020. The sequence continues at coordinate 20,364 of NZ_JBFBCG010000060.1, forward strand.
GCTGGTGCTCGGGCCGATCCGCGACTCGGTGTCGCGCTATGCCATCCCCAGCGCCGCCCGGCAGCTCTCGGTCCTTCCGGGTGCCCTCGGCGGCCGGGCCGAGGTGCTCGGTGCGCTGGCTCTCGTACTGAGCGAAATGGGGGATTCAACCCTTTTGGAGAGCGCCCAGCCCACGTCAACTCCTGCCTTCACTTAGATAACGAATGGCACCGTTGTCATCTCGTTAAGGATTTACTCCTTGACGTTGACGTCGCAGCCGAGTTGACTTCCAGCCACCTCGGCCGCAACGTCGCGGCCTCGTCAGGGAGGTTCGAGAATGAACACGCGTATGCGTCGTGCCGCCGTTGCCGTTGCCGCCACCGCGATGGCCGTGTCCCTCGCTGCCTGTGGCAGCGCCAAGGACGCCGATGGCAAGAAGAGCACGGAGTCGAGCGCCAAGAAGGGCGACGACATCACCATTGGTCTGCTCCTTCCGGAGAACCAGACGGCGCGCTACGAGAAGTTCGACAAGCCGCTCATCGAGAAGAAGGTCAGCGAGCTGACCAACGGCAAGGGCAAGGTCCAGTACCTCAACGCCAAGCAGGACGCGCCGACCCAGGCCCAGCAGGTCGACACGATGATCACCAACAAGGTCGACGCGCTGATCGTCGACGCGGTCGACTCCGCCTCCATCAAGACCTCGGTCCAGAAGGCCCACGACGCCGGTATCCCGGTCGTCGCCTTCGACCGCCTGGCACAGGGCCCGATCGACTCGTACGTCTCCTTCGACAACGTCCAGGTCGGACACGTCCAGGGCAAGGCGCTGCTGGAGGCGCTCGGCGACAAGGCGAAGTCCGGCAAGATCGTCATGATGAACGGTGCCATCACCGACCCCAACGCCGCCGACTTCAAGAAGGGCGCGCACGCCGAACTCGACGGCAAGGTGAACATCGGCAAGGAGTACGACACCAAGGAGTGGAAGCCGGAGAACGCCAACGCCAACATGGACGCGGCGATCTCGGCCATCGGCAAGGACAAGATCGTCGGTGTCTACTCCGCCAACGACGGCATGGCCGGCGGTATCATCACCGCGCTCAAGGCCGCCGGTATCTCCCCGCTCCCGCCGGTCACCGGCCAGGACGCCGAGCTCGCGGGTGTGCAGCGCATCGTCGCCGGTGAGCAGTTCATGAGCATCTACAAGCCCTACGTCCAGGAGGGCCCGATCGCTGCCGAGATGGCGGTGAAGCTGGCCCAGGGCAAGAAGCTCGGCTCCCTCGCGACCTCCACGGTCGACAGCCCGACGACCAAGCAGGTCCCCGCGGTGATCATCCCGGTCGTCTCGCTGACCAAGGAGAACATCCAGGACACCGTTCTCAAGGACGGCATCTACCAGGTGAGCGAGATCTGCACCGCGAAGTACAAGGCCGCCTGCGACAAGCTCGGCCTGAAGTAGGGCTCTCCCTCGTCGAGGGACCGGTCGGCCGACTTCCGCGGAACTCCGGCCGGTCGACCTCTCCAAGGCTGCAAGTACGCTGATTCCTCCGCGACGTGCAGCTGTTGAAGCCTGTCCGGCGCCCCGCACATCAACCGTCCCGCTATCGGGCGGGGCGCCGGGCGGAACGCTTCCCCCCGCTCTTGTTCTCTTCTGCTCGACCACCGCGCCTTCCCCCAGGCGTGGCATCCCCGCCGGTCAGGCGGCGAAGGAGATGGTTCATGTGTCCGCTACGCCCGTGCTGGCGTTGCGAGGGGTCTCCAAGCGATTCGGTGCTGTGCAGGCACTCACCGACGTAGAGCTTGAGGTCCACGCCGGTGAGGTCGTCGCCCTGGTGGGCGACAACGGAGCCGGTAAGTCCACGCTGGTCAAGACGATTGCCGGTGTGCACCCCATCGATGACGGCGTCATCGAGTGGGAAGGCAGGGCCGTTCAGGTCAACAAGCCGCAGGACGCCCAGCACTTGGGCATCGCGACGGTGTACCAGGACCTTGCGCTGTGCGACAACATCGATGTCGTCGGCAACCTCTATCTCGGCCGGGAGCTGCGCAGACGTGGCATCCTCGACGAGGTGGAGATGGAGCGCCGCTCGCGCGAACTGCTCAACACCCTCTCCATCCGCATTCCCAGTGTGCGCATTCCGATCGCCTCGCTCTCCGGCGGTCAGCGCCAGACCGTCGCGATCGCGCGCTCGATGCTCGGCGAGCCCAAGCTCGTCATCCTGGACGAGCCCACCGCGGCGCTCGGTGTCGAGCAGACCGCCCAAGTCCTCGACCTGGTCGAGCGGTTGCGTGAGCGCGGCCACGCGGTCATCCTCATCAGCCACAACATGGCGGACGTCAAGGCCGTGGCCGACAAGGTGGCCGTACTCCGTCTCGGCCGCAACAACGGCGTCTTCGACGTGAAGAGCACATCGCAGGAAGAGATCATCTCCGCCATCACCGGAGCCACGGAGAACGCCGTGACCCGTCGTGCGGCGCGCAACGCGGAGGTTCAGAAGTGAGCACCGAAAAGACCGGCGTCCCCACGACCGAGGCCGCCAAGGGCGCCGTCACCGCGGTGGACCCCCGGCTGCTCGTACGCGAGCAGGGCTTCAAGGGCTATGTGTCGGAGTTCCAGCGCAAGATACGGGCCGGGGACCTGGGATCCCTGCCCGTCGTGCTCGGCCTGCTGATCATCTGGGTGATCTTCCAGAGCCTCAACTCGAACTTCCTCTCCGCGGAGAACCTGAGCAACATCTCCGTCACGATGGTCGGCACGGGCATGATCGCCGTCGGTATCGTCTTCGTGCTGTTGCTGGGTGAGATCGACCTCTCGGTCGGCTCGGTCAGTGGTGTCTCGGGTGCCGTCGTCGCGGTGATCACGGTCACGCACGGCATGAACGAGTGGTTCGCGATTCTCGTCGCGATCGCCAGCGGTGCGGCCATCGGCGCCATCCACGGATTCTTCTTCGCCCGCGTCGGCGCCCCCGCGTTCGCCGTGACCCTGGCCGGTCTGCTGTTCTGGCTGGGCTTCATGCTCCAGATCCTGGGCAGCAACGGCACGATCAACCTGGACTCCGAAGGCGTCGTCGGGCATCTGACCACGTACTACTTCACCGATGTGGCGGCCGCCTACGGTCTGGCCGTATTCGCCGCGGTGGTGTACTTCCTCAGCACGTTCTTCGAGAACCGGCGGCGTGAGGCGGCGGGCATCCCCTCCCGGCCGCTCACCGAGATCCTGGTGCGCACGGGCCTGCTCGCGGTCCTGGCCCTGGTCGTCGCCTATGTGCTCAACCAGTACAAGGGCCTGCCGCTCGCGTTGGTGATCTTCCTCGCGTTCCTGGTGGCCACGGACTTCGTGCTGCGCCGTACCGCCTACGGTCGCAAGATCTTCGCGCTCGGCGGCAGCGTCGAGGCATCGCGCCGAGCGGGTATCAACGTCACGGCGATCCGCATCTCCGTCTACACGATCGCCGGGACGTTCGCGGCCATCGGCGGCCTGTTCCTGGCCTCCAAGATCGCCGCGGCCAACCAGAGCGCGGGCACCGGCGACCTGCTGATGAACGCCATCGCAGCGGCCGTCATCGGCGGCACCAGCCTCTTCGGCGGCCGCGGCCGCACCTGGAACGCGCTGCTCGGTGTCATGGTGATCACCTCGATCCAGTACGGCCTCGCCCTGGAAGGCATCGCCACCCCGATCCAGTACATGATCACCGGTGGTGTGCTTCTCGCCACGGTCGTCATCGACTCGATCACCCGCAAGACCCAGAAGACCGCGGGCCGCGCCTGACCGCGGTTCCGCAGGCTGTGCCCGGCATCCGTCATGGGTGCCGGGCACGGCCGTGTCCGGGGACGGATGCGGCGCGGCCGTGCGCGCAGGTCGAAGTGGTCACTCGGGTGTGACGGCGGCTGCGCCGCGTGCGCCCCGTACGAGGGCCCGGGCGGCCGTCCGCACGTCGCCCTCGCCGGCGTACCCGCCCAGGCCCAGCTGTACGGCTCGACTCCGCCGCCGGGCGCAGGATGCACTGGCGGGTACACCCGCTCCACCCCCCGACGGCCTCAGGCATCTGGTCGCGAGCAGCGACGCGACTCCCTGATACCACGTGATCTCGCACGTGGTCACCGGAAAACACGAAACGCAAGAAATATCAAGAGATATGTGGTATTTCCCGCCGAAGGTGTGACACACGAACGCGCCCCCTGCCGAAAGCCGTCCCGTGCGGAACATTAGACTCTGCGGATCGGCAAGAAGTTCGACCGGCTCATACGCAAGGAGGCACGGGTGCCGTTGCTGACCCACATCAGGGGACCGCGCGACCTGGACCGGCTCGGCCCGGAGCAGCTGAACCAGCTCGCCGAAGAGATCCGGACCTTCCTCGTCGACGCCGTTTCCAAGACCGGTGGCCACCTCGGCCCCAACCTGGGTGTGGTCGAGCTGACCATCGCCCTGCACCGGGTCTTCGATTCGCCGAAGGACAAGGTGCTTTTCGACACCGGGCACCAGAGCTACGTGCACAAGCTGCTCACCGGTCGCCAGGACTTCTCGAAGCTCAAGAGCAAGGGAGGCCTCTCCGGTTACCCCTCGCGCGCCGAGTCCGAGCACGACATCATCGAGAACTCGCACGCCTCCACCGTCCTCGGCTGGGCCGACGGTCTCGCCAAGGCCAACGAGGTACTGAAGAAGGACGACCACGTCGTCGCGGTCATCGGTGACGGCGCACTCACCGGCGGCATGGCCTGGGAGGCGCTGAACAACATCGCCGCCGCCAAGGACCGTCCGCTCGTCATCGTCGTCAACGACAACGAGCGCTCCTACGGCCCCACCATCGGCGGCCTCGCCAACCACCTGGCCACGCTCCGTACCACCGACGGTTACGAGCGCTTCCTGGCCCGCGGCAAGGACATCCTGGAGCGCACCCCCGTCGTCGGGAAGCCGCTCTACGAGACGCTGCACGGCGCCAAGAAGGGGCTGAAGGACTTCATCGCCCCACAGGGCATGTTCGAGGACCTCGGCCTGAAGTACGTCGGCCCGATCGACGGCCACGACATCGAGGCCCTGGAATCCGCGCTGCAGCGCGCCAAGCGCTTCGGCGGACCGGTCATCGTGCACTGCCTCACCGAGAAGGGCCGCGGCTACACCCCCGCCCTCCTCGACGAGGCCGACCGCTTCCACGCCGTCGGCAAGATCCACCCCGACACCGGTCTGCCCATCTCCACCTCCGGCCTCGACTGGACCTCCGTCTTCGGCGAGGAGATGGTCAAGCTCGGCAGGGAGCGCAAGGACATCGTCGCGATCACCGCGGCCATGCTCCACCCGGTCGGCCTCAGCAAGTTCGAGAAGGCGTTCCCGGACCGTATCTACGACGTCGGCATCGCCGAGCAGCACGGCGCGGTCTCCGCGGCGGGCCTCGCCACCGGCGGACTGCACCCCGTCTTCGCGGTGTACGCCACCTTCCTCAACCGCGCCTTCGACCAGGTCCTCATGGATGTCGCCCTGCACAAGTGCGGCGTGACGTTCGTCCTGGACCGTGCCGGTATCACCGGCACGGACGGCGCCTCGCACAACGGCATGTGGGACATGTCGATCCTGCAGTGCGTGCCGACCCTGCGGATCGCCGCCCCGCGCGACGCCGACCAGGTCCGCGCCCAGCTGCGCGAGGCCGTCGAGGTCGACGACGCCCCGACCGTGGTCCGCTTCTCCAAGGGTGCGGTCGGCCCGGCGGTCAAGGCCGTCGGCCGGGTCGGCGGTATGGATGTGCTGCGCGCGCCTGACGCGCCCCGCCCGGACGTCCTCCTGGTCTCCGTCGGTGCGCTCGCCCCGATGTGCCTGGAGATCGCGGACCTGCTGGACGCCCAGGGCATCACGACGACGGTCGTCGACCCCCGCTGGGTCAAGCCCGTCGACGAGGCCATGGCGCCGCTCGCCGAGCAGCACCGCGTCGTCGTCACCGTCGAGGACAACAGCCGGGCCGGCGGCGTCGGTTCCGCCATCGCCCAGGCGCTGCGCGACGCCGGGGTCGACGTACCGCTGCGCGACTTCGGTATCCCGCCGCGCTTCCTCGACCACGCCTCACGCAAGGAGGTCATGGCCGAGATCGGGCTGACCGCGCCGGACATCGCCCGTCAGGTCACCGGACTCGTCGCCAAGCTGGACGGCCGCTTCGACAGCGATGCCGACAGCCGCTCCGTGATCGAACCCGCGCGCGACTGACCCGTTCGAGCACGGTCCCCGCGACCGGCGAGCGATACGGCAGATGGGCCGGTCGGCCACCCTGTGAGGGTGGTTCGACCGGCCCATTCGCGTGAAATCGCCGGGTGCGGAGCCTCCCGCGACCGATGGGTCCCAATCATGGCGTACACGACGAGTGCGTGGAGGTACGCCGGTGACTGCCCAGCAGGACACACCACCCAGGAAGGACGGACTGTTCCGGACCAAGACGGTCGAGCAGTCCATCCGCGATACTGAGGAACCGGACCACGCGCTCAAGAAGTCACTCTCCGCCCTGGACCTCACGGTCTTCGGAGTGGGTGTCATCATCGGCACCGGCATCTTCGTCCTCACCGGCAAGGTGGCGAAGGAGACCGCGGGACCCGCCACCGCCCTCGCCTTCGTGGCCGCGGCCATCGTCTGCGCGCTCGCCGCGCTCTGCTACGCCGAGTTCGCCTCCACCGTGCCCGTCGCCGGCTCCGCATACACCTTCTCGTACGCCTCGCTCGGCGAACTCATCGCCTGGATCATCGGCTGGGACCTGGTGCTGGAATTCGCCCTGGGCACCGCGGTGGTGGCGGTCGGATGGTCCGGCTACGTCCGCTCCCTGATGGACAACGTCGGCTGGCACATGCCCGATGCGCTCTCCGGGCCGGATGTGGCAAAAGGATTCGGCTTCGACCTCCTGGCCTTCCTCCTGGTGCTCGTCCTGACCGCCGTCCTGGTGCTCGGCATGAAGCTCTCCGCCCGGGTCACGACGGTCGTGGTCGCCATCAAGCTGGTCGTCGTCATGATCGTGATCATCGCGGGGCTCTTCTTCATCAAGGTCGCCAACTACTCGCCCTTCATCCCGCCGGCGCAGCCGCAGCCGGCCGGCTCCGGACTGAGCGCGCCATTGATCCAGCTGATGTTCGGCTACGCACCGACCAACTTCGGCGTCATGGGCATCTTCACCGCAGCCTCCATCGTCTTCTTCGCCTTCATCGGCTTCGACGTCGTCGCGACGGCCGCCGAGGAGACCAAGCTCCCGCAGCGCGACATGCCGCGCGGCATCCTCGCCTCGCTCTTCATCTGCACGGTGCTCTACGTCGCTGTATCGCTGGTGGTCACCGGCATGGAGCCCTACACCGAACTGTCGGTGAGCGCCCCGCTGGCCGATGCCTTCAAGGCCGTCGGTCATCCCGTCTACGCCGGGTTCATCAGCTTCGGCGCGGCGGTCGGCCTGACGACGGTGTGCATGATCCTGCTGCTGGGTCAGACCCGGGTGTTCTTCGCGATGAGCCGCGACGGGCTGCTCCCGCGGTTCTTCTCCAAGACGCACCCGAAGTTCGGCACCCCGTACCGCCCGACCATCCTGCTCGGCGTGATCATCGCGATCGTCGCCGGCTTCACCAGCATCAACGAACTGGCGACGCTGGTGAACATCGGCACGCTCTTCGCGTTCGTCGTCGTCGCGCTGGGCGTCCTGGTGCTGCGTCGCACCCGCCCCGATCTGCACCGCGCGTTCCGCACCCCATGGGTGCCGGTGCTCCCGATCCTCTCGGTGGCCGCGTCGGTGTGGCTGATGCTCAACCTGCCGGCCGAGACGTGGCTCCGGTTCGGCATCTGGATGGTCGTCGGCGTGATCATCTACTTCGCGTACGGGCGCAGCCACAGCCGGATCAACGCCGCGAGCGGCCGTCCGTGAGCTCCTCTTAGTCCGTACGCGACGGCGGCAGCGGCCGTACTGCACGGGGGCCCACGCACTGAGCCCCGTATGCCTGCACCCGCTGCCGCAGCTCCCGGTCGGCGGTGACCACGACACAGTTGTGGCCCGCCGGCCGGGCCGCTTCGGCCGCGACCAGTGCGACGATCAGGTCGTCCCCACTGCCGGGCGCCGACTCCACCCGTACCCCCGGCACCGACGCGACACCGCGGGCCGCGCCCTCGACGACCAGTACCAGCTCGATGGGGCCGGGATGCCCGGGCAGACCGTCAGCGGCGAACGGGACCAGGGAGTCCCGCAGCCGCTCGGCCGCGCCCCGCCGGTCCCGCCACCAGCCGTCCGGCACCGACCCGAACACATTGGCCGCGTCGACGATCACCAGGGTCTGTTCGGTCAGCATGCCGGAAGGGTGTCACGCACGATCGGTCAGCCGCCGGTGGCGGGGGACTTCTTCGCCGACTCCGGGATCGTGTCGTCCTTGCGGATCGCCTTCCAGAGGTCACCGGCCTGCGGCTCGGCCGCCACCACACGGTTCGGGTCCTGCTTGTCGTACGCCACCGGAAGCATGATCGTTTCCATGGTGCTCGGGTCCACGCCGTTCATGGACCGGCCGAAGTCGGCAAGGGACTTCAGCGAGGCGAGCCCGGAGTCCGTGGTCAGCGACTTGGTGGCCGAGTTGGCGATCCTGTACGAGTTCGTCGGACTGCTCAGCAGATCCTGCGACTTGACCTCGCTCAGCAGCGCGAGGAGGAACTGCTGCTGGAGCCCGATCCGGCCCAGGTCGCTGCCGTCGCCGATGCCGTGCCGGGTGCGGACGTACGCGAGGGACTGGGTGCCGTCGAGCTTGTGCTGGCCTGCCGTGAGGTCGAGGCCGGACGACGTGTCATGGATGTCCTGCGGGACATCGACCGTGACCCCGCCGATGGCGTCCACCAGGTCCTTGAACCCGGCGAAGTTGATCTCCACGTAGTGGTCGATCCGGACTCCGGACATCTTCTCGACGGTCTTGACCACGCAGGCCGGACCGACCTGCGAGTAGACGGAGTTGAACATCACGCGGTTCGCGGAAGGCGTCGTCGAGCCGTCGGCCTTGGTGCACTCGGGCCGCGTGACGAGGGTGTCGCGCGGAATGGACACGGCGACAGCCCTGCTCCGGCCCTCGGGTATGTGCACCACCATCGCGGTGTCGGACCGGGCACCGCTGATGCTGCCACCGCCGCCCAGTTCCTTGTTCTCGGCGCCGGCCCGCGAGTCGGAGCCGAGGACCAGCAGGTTCTGACCGCTGGTCGGCAACTTCTCCGGCCGGTCGTCGCCCAGCGCCTTGTTGATGTCGACGCCCTTGATGTTGCCGTCCAGCTTGCTGTACAGCCAGTAGAAGGTTCCGCCCGCGGCGAGGAGCAGCGCGAGCACGATGCTGAGCGTGATCTTGAGGCCGCGGCGGCGCTTGCGGGGCGTTCCTCTCCGCTTCCGTCCGCCGTCATGGGAGGCCGAACGACTGTCGCGCGGGCCCGGTGTCATGGCGTCGTGGCTCATCGTGGTCGAGTCCTCAATCTCATTGCCCGGGGTGGGCGGTGAAGTACGTGGGACTCGGGTGGGGGGTATGGCCGGTCCGTGAAATGCATGACTGACCGAGCACTATAGAACAGAGGATCGTGCGAATGGGTGCTTTGGCCCCCCGGAATCATGATCTGCGCTGCTCGAACTACTATTCGTTCATGACTTGGTTGATCACGGGTGGGGCGGGCTTCATCGGGGCGCATGTCGTCCGCGCTATGCGCGAGGCCGGTGAGTCGGTCGTCGTGTACGACGATCTCTCGACGGGCGACCGCTCGCGCGTGCCCGCGGATGTCCCGTTCGTCCAGGGATCGACGCTCGACGCGGACCTGCTGCGGAGCACCCTGGCGGAACTGCCGGTGCGGGGGGTGGTCCACCTCGCCGCGAAGAAGCAGGTGGCGGAGTCCGTCGAGCGCCCGCTGTTCTACTACCGGGAGAACGTGCAGGGCTTGCAGACCCTGCTGGAGGCCGTGGCCGACAGCGAGGTGCGGGCGTTCCTCTTTTCCTCGTCGGCGGCCGTCTACGGAATGCCCGACGTACCGGTGGTGACGGAGACGACTCCGTGCGACCCGATCAACCCCTATGGCGAGACCAAGCTGACGGGCGAGTGGATGGTGCGCGCCGCGGGGAAGGCGCACGGCATCGCCACCGCCTCGATGCGGTACTTCAACGTCGCCGGCGCGGCCACACCGGCCCTCGCCGACACGGGCGTCTTCAACCTGGTGCCCATGGTTTTCGAGAAACTCACGCGGGGTGAGGCGCCGGTGGTGTTCGGTGACGACTACGACACCCAGGACGGCACCTGCGTGCGTGACTTCATCCACGTCGCCGACATCGCCTCGGCGCACCTGGCCGCGGCGCGAGCACTCCTCGACCGTGAGCCGGGCACCGACCTGACCGTCAACATCGGCCGCGGGGAGGGTGTCTCCGTGCGGGAGATGATCGAACTGATCGGGGAAGTGACCGGATACGGTGCCGCCGCCACACCCGTGAGCGCCCCGCGCCGGGCCGGTGACCCTGCCCGCGTCGTGGCCGCCGCCGACCGCATCCGCGGCGAGCTGGGTTGGCACGCGCAGCACGATGCGCGTGCCATGGTCGCTTCGGCATGGGCCGGCTGGTGTCTGCGGATGCCGCAGGCGCGGCGCTGAACCGAGTGTCGACGGCCCGCCGGGGCGGGGCGACGCTGAGCATATGATGTGTCGGCCCTGTGAGGGCAGGATTAAGAGCCGGTGAGGCAGAGAGGGTGTTGCGGGTCATGCGGAGAAGAGGACCGGACTCCGCGAGCAGTGCCCGCCCTCTCGTCCCGTCGTCCGGGTGCCACCAGGTCTCCGGAACGCCGCGTGGCCGCTGGATGCCGCTCGGCAGGGACGGCAGGCTCACGCTCTACGCCCGCACGGACGGCGGTCTGTTGCGGTGGACGCAGCGGAGTCCGGGCGGGGACCGGTGGGACGGCCCGGAGTTCGTGCCGATCGCGGACCTGACGGACCTGACCGTCGTTCAGGGGGCCGACTCGTACGTGCACTTCCTCGGGCGGCGTGAGCGCCGTGGTTCCGACGGGCCGGTCGTGGACTTCGTGCACGCCATTCAGTACCAGACCGGTCGTCCCGTCACCGAATGGCGCTCCCTCGGCAACTTCTACCGTGACCGGGAGGCGGGTCGGAAGGTCGGTGCGCCGGCCGGGGCAGTCGACGCGCAGGGCACTGTCTTCGTCTTCGTGCGCAACGCGGGTCGCGGACTACAGGTGCGCCGCGAGGGGAAGGGCGGTAAATGGGGAGCCTGGCAGGACCTCAAGGGGGTCGGGCTCGCCGCCGAACTTGTGCCGTCGGTGACCTCGAGCGGGCTCGTGGAGGTCTTCGCGCCCAGCGATCGCGGGGTGCAGCAGTGGCGTCAGGATGATCCGGACGGCCCGCTGCAGATCGCTCCGCCCTTGCAGTTCTATGCGCTGACGGGTTCCGTGACGGCGCTGGAGACGGCGCCGGACCGCCTCACCTACTACTGGACCGATGCGAACACGGGAGGGGTCGTCGCCTACCGGGCGGGCGCCTGGCCCGTGCCGGTGGGCGGGTACCCCGGGGACGGCGCCCTCGTGGCGCTGCGCGCCCCGCTCGACGGTTACGACTGCACGGTTCTCGCGCAGCGCGGGGCGGGCGGCACTCTGCTGATCGGGGTCTGCGGTACCGAGGGGGAGCAGCACGGCGTCTGGTGGTCGGACACCACCGAGGAGTGCGTCGGTGACCCCGCGCTCGCCCTCGACGGACACGGTCGCGTCGTCGTAGCGATTCGCGGGCGGGACGGGGTCGTGTCCGTCGCCCGGCAGGAAGTGGGGCCCGGGCTCACGCTCTCGCCACACTGGCACCGGCTGTGACCCCGACGGGGGAGGGCGTCCCGGATCGCCTTCCAGGGTGCCGAGCGACATAGGTGCGTCACCTCGATGTCATGTGATGTTCTCGTGAGGTTGTAAAAGGTTGTACGAGTAACCGGTGGGATTCCTCACGGTCGCATTTTGGATATGTTCACTTTTTCGGCTGGACGTTGATCGGTTCTTTATGTGAAAGTTCTGTGACTTGCTCGCGGCTGGGCGGGTCTGACCGCCCGGTGGGGCGGTCTGCATGGTGGATGACAGGTTTCGGTCTCATACCGTCCGCAGTCCGGGCACGAGGTGGTGTCCTGGCCGCGGCAGGCGCTGGACCGCAGTGGCGTGGGTGGTGGATGCCTCGTGGTCGGTTCCGGTAACCCGGAGGCGGGATCGCTGGTCTCGGCCTATCGGTCGGTGGTGCCGGTGGGCGCGCGAAGGGGCATCGTCAGCAAGGTGCCGGCCCCCCTGCGCTCCGCCGTCAAGTCCTCGTTCACCTCCGTCGACGCCATCCGGTCGGCGACGGTCGTCTGGGCGATGGGCGGCCGCCGCAAGGTGCCCCGGCACAGTGCGGCCTCCGCGCGCCGGGTGGTGCGCGTCAAAGGCCGGCACATGCGTGCCCTGCTCGTGGAGGGCGCCACGGCGTGGGCGGCCCGGGCCCGCAATCTGCACATTCTCATCTCCGCGCTGGAGGCCGGGGACGTCGAATACTTCTGTGTCCGCGGTGCCACGAAGGACGTCCCGACGGTCGCGGTGCCCCTCGCGCTGCGTGAGTCGGCGGAGGAGATGCTCCAGATCGCCTTCGAGCAGACCCCGGGCTACGTGGGCGTGGCCACCGCATCGGAGTCGGACATGCGGCCGGGCGACGACGACAAGTCCTGGCGCCAGCTGCGCAAGCACGACGCCCTCCGGCTCGCCTGGTACGTCACCGATCCCACGCAGCACCTCGTCTTCGGCACCGACCAGGGGTGCGACCTCGAGTTCTGGACGGAACGGGACGGCCAGTACGAGGCCCCCCGCCCCAATCGAGTGGTCGATCTGGTTTCCGCAGACACGCCGCGACCGGCCGCTCCGCAGGCACTGTTCGCCCTCGTGCCCGGCGCCTACACCACCGGCGTCACGCGTACCCTGCCGGAGTTCACCCAGCCGCTGCCGGACGACCACCTCTTCCCCATCGACGTCGTCTACACCTGGGTCGACGACTCCGACCCGGTGTGGGCGGCGGAACGGGACGCCGCCCGTTCGGGGCGCCCCGGCGCGCCCGCCCCGAGTCTGCACGCGCAGGCCGCCAACGACGCCCGGTTCACCAGCCGCGACGAGCTGCGCTACTCGTTGCGCTCCCTGCACCAGTACGCACCCTGGGTGCGCAACGTCTACCTGGTCACCGCAGGGCAGGTGCCCGCGTGGCTCGATACCGACGTGCCGGGCCTGCAGGTCGTCGACCACCGCGAGATCTTCTCCGACCCCACCGCTCTGCCGACCTTCAACTCGCATGCCATCGAGAGCCAGTTGCACCGAATAGAAGGGCTGTCCGAGCACTTCCTGTACCTCAACGACGACGTGTTCTTCGGCCGCCCGCTCACCCCCGGACACTTCTTCCACGCCAACGGACTGAGCAAGTTCTTCCAGTCCAAGGCGGTCGTGCCGACCGGCTCCTCGAACCACGACGACCTGCCGGTGAACGCCGCGGGCAAGAACAGCAGGGCCCTGATCGAGCGGTCCTTCGGCACCCGGATCGCGCAGAAGATGAAGCACACCCCGCACGCACTGCGCCGCAGCGTCCTCGCCGACATCGAGCTGGTGTACGACGAGGAGCACCGCCGCACCCAGCACTCACGCTTCCGCTCGCCCCAGGATGTACCGATCGCCTCGTCCCTGCACCACTACTACGGCTTCCACACCAGCCGCGCGACCGTCGGCAACCTGCGCTACGTCTATGTGGACCTCGCCGCCGACCAGACCCAGCGCCGCCTGAACTCGCTGCTCGCCCGCCGCGACTTCGACACGTTCTGCCTCAACGACACGGTCGTGCATCCCGACCCCGAGGCGCAGGACCGCATGGTCCGGTCGTTCCTCGAGAGCTACTTCCCCGTCCCCAGCCGATACGAGCTGCCCGACGGGGCCACCGGTCCCACCCGGCTCATCGACCGCCGCATCCTGCCCCCGAGTCTGGACGCGATCCCCACCCACCACGGCCTCGCCGACGGAGTCGCCCGATGAAGCGCCGACGACCCCTGCGCGCACTGCGCCGCCGGATGCGCCGCCAGACCACTCGCGTCCGGTCGGTCCTGCTGCGCCGGTTCTTCCTGCCCCGGCGCAAGGGCCGGGCGGCCGTACTCCGCTATGCCGCGGTGCTCGACGGGCAGACCGTCAACCTGCACGCCCGGATGCCGCACTGGGTCCGGCCGGAGGAGGGGGCCCGGATCGAACTGAGACGCCGAGGCCGTCGGCTCGCCACAGCCGCCAAGGTCTACACCGACCACGACGGAGGCGTCGCGATGGACGCCGCGATCCTGCTCGGGCAGGACGTGAGCGGCCTGCCCCTGACCCCCGGCCGCTGGAAGATCCGGCTGCGCCTGTCACGGGGGCTGCGCCGCCGCACGCTGCCCCTGCTCCTCGTCGACCTTCCCGTGCCGTACGGCGGCCCGACGCGGCCCATGGAGGCATCTGCGGCGACCGGGGCCCGTTACCGGCTGGGCCGCAGTGTCACCGGGAGCGCCCGGGTGACGTTCAGCCCGCCCCAGCCCTCGGCGGAGGTCGTGCGTGTCCATGTGGCCCACAGTCAGGTCGAGGTCGCCTTCCGTGTGGTCGGAGGTGAACCGGAAGCCCCCTGGGCCGAGTTCGTCGCCTCCGGGCGTCGTCTGGAGGCCGACGTCGACCGACTCGACGGAGGGCTGTGGCAGGTGTCCGTGCCGCTGCACCGCATGGCGCCGCGCCGCGACCGCGCCGAGCAGTGGGACCTGGTCCTGTGCTCGGACAACCTGCGCGACATGCGCCTGGGGCGACGCCTGCACGACGTTCGCAACCCCGGGCGGGTCTTTGCCTTCCGGCAGACCGCCGTGACGCCCGTCGGCCGGTACCCCATGCTCGTACTACCCCGCTACACACCCGCGGGTAACTTCCGCATCCAGTGCAGCCCGATGACGGAAGCCGCGTAACCGCACACGATGAAGATCACCTTTCTCCTGCTCACCGCGGACGCGGTCGGGGGCACCGAACGAGCGGTGTTCAACCAGGCCGCCGAACTCGTGGGCAACCACGACGTCCGCGTGCTGAGTATCCTCAAGACCCAGCCGCAGTTGTTCTTCCCGGTCGACAAGCGCATCCGTGTCGACTATCTGATCGACCGGACCGGGCCCGTTCCCGTCCCGATCCGCCCCACCGGCCTGACCGCCGAGGCATGGGCGCAGGTGGCCGACCGGCCGAGCACCCTGGTGGATCCCGCCTGGGAAGCGGCGTTCAGCAGGCTGACCGACCTGGAACTGGAGTATGCGCTTCAGCACACCGACACGGATCTGCTGATCACCACCACACCAGCGCTCATGGCGCTCGCGGTGCAGTTGGCGCCCCCGCATGTGATGACGCTCCATCAGGAGCACCGTGTCTCCGAACTGCGGGGTCCCAGCGCCGAACCGCTGCTGCGCTACGCCTCCCGCCTGGACGCGCTCGCGGTGCTCAGCGACCGCACGCGCAACTGGTTCGCCGAGACCCTCGGCCACAGTGCGCCGCGCATCGATGTCGTCCCCAACGCCCTGCCGCGCGGGTTCCGGCCACGCTCCACTCTGGAGACCCGGACCGTCGTCATCGCGGGTCGTCTGGTCGGCGAGAAGCAGATCGACCACGCCATCACCATCTGGGACACCGTGGCCCGTCGGCACCCCACCTGGACGCTGCGCATCTTCGGTGACGGCCCACTCGCCGGCGCCCTGCGGCGACAGATCGACGTGCTCGGCCTGCACGACAGTGTCCAGCTCAACGGCAACTCCCCCCACCTGGCCGAGGAGTGGGCCAAGGCCAGCATCGCTCTCATGACTTCCCGCAACGAGGCCTTCCCGCTGGTGCTGACCGAGGCCCAGGCCGCTGGTGTGCCCGTGGTCTCCTACGACTGCCCCAACGGCCCGCGCGAAGTCGTCCTGGACGGGCAGACCGGCATCCTCGTGCCGGCGGGCGACACCGATGCCGCCGCCCAGGCGCTCATCCGGCTCATCGAGGACGCCCCTCTGCGCCACGGCATGGGTCACGCGGCCGCCGAATCGGTCGCCCGGCTCGCTCCGCCCGTGGTGACCGCGATGTGGGAGAACATCTTCGCCGAGTTGGAAAGCGAGCGGGCATCCGGGGAGCGTGAGGCCCGCAAGGCGGAGCGGCAGGCGCTGCACTCCTTGATGAGCGGCCAGGAAGGGATCCTCCGTCCGGCCGCCCCGGCCCCCGCCACCTCCATCGACACCAAGGAACAGCGGGCCCTGGAGGAGCGGCTGCTCCGTTCCGACCGAGGTCTCGTGCGCGACGGCGGACAACTGTGCCGTCGGATGGGGAGCGAATCCCCCTGGGACGTGGTCCAGCACAATCTGGCGTTGGTCGCCACGGCCCTGGAACAGGCGCAGATCCCGTACTTCGTCACCCGGGACACCAACGTCCGGCACGCGGTCGCCGTCCACGCCTCCAACCGGGAGTTCGTGTTCAAGGCGCTCACCGCCGCGCACGCTGGCAGCGCGGTCTACGTGGCGCTGCTCAACGAACGCCAGAACCCGACCGCCACAGTCCTCGCCGCCTTCGCCGAGCAGTACGCCCAGACCCCCTGCTCGGCCGTGCGCGTCTACCAGAACGCCGTCACGCCCGCCCGCACCCTCCGCCTCGCCGGGGTCTACGGCTGCACCATCAACTTCTGGGAGGAGGACCCGGAGGACCCTTACATGATGGTCTCCCCGGTCCGCACTGTGGTGGGCGACAGGTTGCCCACGCAGACCATGAGGGTGACCGGGACCGTGCTCGGCGGGCGCACCTATCCCACCATCGAGCCGTACGCCCATGCCGTCCACGGGGACGTCGACTTCCCCGTCGACGCCGTGTACACATGGGTCAATGGAGGCGACATCTCCTGGTTGGAGCGGAAGAACGCGGTGATGCACGCCCTCGGCATGCAGACCGAGGACTCCGCGAGCAGCGCCGCCCGCTTCCGCAACCGGGACGAACTGCGCTACTCGCTGCGCTCCATCGACATGTACGCCCCGTGGATCCGCACCATCTACCTGGTCACCGACCAGCAGGTGCCGGAATGGCTCGACCTGAACCATCCGCGGGTCCGCGTGATCGACCACAGGGAGATCTTCGCCGACCCGTCGGTGCTGCCGACCTACAACTCGCATGCCATCGAGAGCCAGTTGCACCGAATAGACGGGCTGTCCGAGCACTTCCTGTACTTCAACGACGACGTGTTCATCGGCCGTGTGCTCCAGCCGAGCATGTTCTTCCACAGCAACGGCGTCGCCAAGCACTTCATGTCTCCGACAACTGTGCCCATGGGGCCGACCACGACCGGCGACGAGTTCAACGTGAGCGCGGCCAAGAACAACCGCGGTCTGATAGCCAACACTTTCGGGCAGGTTCTCGCCCACTCGTTCCTGCACGCGCCGCACCCGCTGCGCCGCAGCGTCCTCGCGGACATCGAGCGTTACTACCCGGATGCCGTCGCGGCGACCGCCGCCAGCCGTTTCCGCAGTCACTCCGACCTTGCGATCGCGTCGTCGCTGCACCACTACTTCGGCTTCCACACACAGCGTTCGGCACCGGGCAGCATCAACTGCGGCTTCGTCAACGTGGGTCTGAGCGAGCACAAGCAGCGGCTCTCCCGCCTCCAGCTCAACCGTCCGCACGACGTCTTCTGCCTGAACGACTACCACGACGGTGATGTCACCGAGGACGAGCAGGATGCCGTCCTGGCGGCGTTCCTGCCGTCGTACTTCCCGGTGGCCAGCCAGTTCGAGGCAGGTTCCCCGCGCAATCAGCGTTTCCACGCCGGACATCTGCCGGGGTGGCCGCTGTGAGCGTGTCCCATACCGCCTGCCGTTCGTCAGCCGCGCCCGATCGGAGCGTCCACCGACCATGACCCAGCCCGCCGAGGCGAACTCCACCTCGTTGTTCCAGGTGTTCGCCCACGCCGACGACGATCTCTACTTCGTCAATCCCGATCTGTACCAGCTGCTGGCCGCAGGCCACCGTGTCACCAGCGTCTACCTCACGGCCGGCGAGGCCGACGGGCGCAACGTGGACACCCGTGACCCGCTGCGGGAGCAGGCCCCGGTCGACTTCGCCGGCTACATGGAGGCACGCCAGAACGGACTGCGCGCCGCCTACGCCACCATGGTCCTCGGCAAGAGGGAAGCCCCCTGGGTCCGGGAGCCGGTCGAACTCGTGCCGGGTGTGGCAGCGGAGCGGTGCTATCTGTCGGAGGCGCCACACGTGCAGCTCTTCTTCCTGGGCCTGCGGATGGTGGACGCCGCACACGGCTTCCCCGCAGACCAGCCGTCGGTCCGGCTGACGAGCCTGTGGGACGGACGCGCCGCCCGTCAGCTCACCCTCGTCGCCGCCGAGTCCGAGCTGCACCAACCGCTGGCCCTCGGCCGCGAGGACGTCGTCGCCGCCCTCGCGCAACTTCTCTCCTACGCGCAGCCCACGCTGCTGTGGACCATGGACCCGGACCCGCTGCACGAGTCGTACGACGAGGTACGCGGCATCACCTCCAGCGACCACGCCGACCACACCGCCACAGCCCAGTTCGCCCGCGAGGCGCTCCGCCGTCACCTGCGCGCCGGAGGCCGACCGCCGCTGACCGAGCACTTCACGGGCTACGGCAACAAGAACTGGCCGAACAATCTGAGCGAGCGCTCCCACGCGCTGAAGAAGTCCCTGATCGATGTGTACGCGGGGGCCGACGGCCACGCCTGTGCGCACCGCTACTGCGGCGACCTCCAACTCGGTGACGGAGCCGACATCCGCCGTTACGGTTGGAGTACCCGCAGCCGCTACCCGCAGGGCACACAGTGGCTGCACCGGCAGACCGACGGCCGGCTGGCCGCCTACACGGTCCTCGGCGACCAGGCCGCAGTGTGGACGGAGACCGAAGCCGGCGCCGGACGCTTCGAGGGACCGCTCCTGCTGCCCGGCGGTGACCTCCTGCCGCACCTTGCCGTCGCCCCCGACCGCACCGGCGGCGTCCACCTGGTCGGACTGCGCCGCCTCCCGGACGCCGAGGGCCGGGTCGATGTCGAAGTGGTGCGCATGTGGCGCCAGGCGCACACCGGCTCCGTGCTGCCCTGGGAGTCTCTCGGCAACCCCGACGAGACCACCCGCGACTGGCGGCGCTGCCGCGAGGTCGGTGTGCCCGCGGCGGTGGTGGACCCGGCCGGCCACCTCCACGTCTTCGCACGGAACTTCTCGGTGGGCGTCAGCCTGCGACGCGAGACGCCGGAGGGGCTGATCGCCTGGGAGGCGCTCGGTGGGCGCTGGATGCAGGACGCCCTGACCACCGTGCTGCGCTCCACGGGCCGTATCGACATGTACGCCACGAACCGCACCGGCGGGGTGCGATGGCGGCAGGACGCCGTGTACGGACCATTCAAGCTGGAGGACCAGCTGGTCACCGGCGTGCCGGAGAGTTGGCGGCCGGCCTCCGGTCTCACTCCCGTGCAGGTCGGCCGCAACCGCATGGCGTTGTTCTACCGGGAGGAGGACTCCGGAGCGGTGATGTGCCACCAGCAGCGTCCCAACGGAGCGTGGGAGCAGCGGGTGGAGCGGCTCAGCGACGACGGTGGCACCGGGGCCGTCGCCGCGGCCCGGTTGCTCGACCCGGACCGTGATCTCCTGGTCGTCGCCCGCAGGGACGAGCGGAGCAGGCCCGCGGTGACCGTGCTGTCCGCGGACGACCACATCTCGGCGCTGCCCGACTGGGAACGCCACGAGATCCAGATGGTCGGGGCACCGGCGATCGCCGCCGACGCGCACGGCCGGGCGGTCGTCGCGGTGCTCGGTACCGACAGCCGACTGCACTGGGCGCGGCAGGAAGAATCTCGGCCGGGCGTCGGCTTCGGCCCCTGGCAGGCGTGCTGACCCCCGACCCGGGGCCACGCGACAACGGAGACGAGAAGAAGACATGCGAAAGATCTGCGTCATCGGCAACTCGGTGGCCGCCTCCCGCACGGCGGAGGAGGCGCCGCTCGCGGGCTGGGGTCAGTACCTCGAGGAGTTCCTGGGGCCCGACTGCGACGTACGCAACTACGCGCGCGACGCCATGACGCTGCGGGACTACTACACCGGGCGGTTCGCGGCGCTGCTCACGTTCGTCAGTCACGGTGACCTCGTACTCATCGCCTTCGGCAATGTCGAGCAGCGCATCAACCAGCTCAACCGGTACCACGGCCCGCAGGAGTACAAGGAGTATCTGCGGCTGTATGTCGAGGCGCTCCGGGCCGAGGGTGCCGTGCCGGTCCTCGTGACCCCGGCGGCCCGCTGCGTCTTCGACATCTCGGGGAGTCCGGTGGACACCCACGACGGATACCCGCGGCTGACTCTGGAGGCCGCCGCGGAACTCGGCTGCCCGGTCATCGACATGACCGCTTCCACCACCCAGCTCCTCGCCGAGCTGGGTCCCATGCGGGCCCGGGGTCTTTTCCGGTGGCTGGACCCGGGAGAGCACCCGGCGCACCCGCACGGCATCATCGACGCCTCCCATTTCAACCATGTCGGGGCCCGGGAAGCGGCGCGGCTGGTGGCGAGCGGTCTGGCCGGCGTGCCGGGACTGCCGCCCGGGACAGTGGACATTCAACGGCTGGTGCCGGGGCAGATGCCGCCGGTGCAGACCGAGTTCACCGTGCAGCAGCCGCAGCTCGCGCTGACCGCGCAGCCCGAGGTGGCCGTCGCCCCGGCCGTCACGTCGCCGGCCCTCGCTGAATTGGTCGGTGCCGGACGCAAGCTGACGGGAACGGCGCCGGAGGGCGCCGAGTATGTGCTCTTCTTCGAGGGGGGCGATTACCTCGGTGGGACTCGCACCGCCGAGGACGGGACGTGGCAGTGGCGGCGCGCCGTGCAGTGGCCCGCCGGCCGGCACAAGGTGACCGCGATCGCCCTCGCAGGCACCGCGGTGTCCACGGCGGCGGAGACGGAGTTCGAGGTCCTCGACCGGCTCGAGGCGCCCGAGACGATCGGGCCGCGCAGGGGAGCGTGGAGCGGCCCCCGCCCCCGGTTCTCGGGCACGGCTGGGCGCGGCGTCCAGAAGGTCATGGTGCTGGAGCAGGGCCGGCTGATAGCCGAGGCCCCGGTGCAGGACGACGGAAGCTGGCGGGTCACGCACCCCCACGACTGGCGACCGGGCACCTACGCGGTGGAGTTCGTCGCGGTGTTCAGCGCCATCCACTCACCTCCGGCGCGTCTGGAGCTGAAAGTGCACGGCGTTCCCGAGGACAGTTGGCTGCACACGTCGATGTCCGCGCGCCTGCCCTGCGGCCCGGACTGCGAGCACTATCCGGCCCTGCCCGCCTGGTGACGCGGTGCGGGGCCGTCGCGAATACACGGTCCTCGGCCCCCCACACCTGGCACCCACTTCCTCCACCCTGCGCCGTAGTTCACGGTCGGTGGTGACCACGGTGCACGGGCGTCCGAGCCGCCCCACGAGCTCCACGATGTGGTCGTCCCCGCTGCCCGCCGCCGACTCCACCCGTACCCCAGGCACGGACTCGACCCCTCGCACCGCACCCTCGACCACCAGGATCACGTCGACGCCCTGCTGCTCCCCGTACGCCACGAGCCGGTCGCGCAGGCGCTCGGTGGCGCCTCGCCGGTCGCGCCACCAGCCGTCCGGCACGCACCCGACGACGTTGGCCCCGTCGACCACCAGCAGTTCCTTCATGCGCCCAGGGCCGCACGCGCCGCCGACGGGCCGAATATGTGGCTCCGCCGCGTGGGCGCGACCAGCTGTACGGCATGCCCGAAAGGGGCGCGGGGAACTGCCGACCGGCCACAGCCGGTCGGCAGTTCCCCACGCCCCTCAGCCAGCCGGGACGGAGCGAATCCGTTACGCCGGAACGCTCGCCACACCCTGCGCCAGGAACTTCTTGCCGTTCACCCGCTCCGAGACGCCCTCACGGTCCAGGTACGGCGTGATGCCGCCCAGGTGGAAGGGCCAGCCCGCACCGGTGATCAGGCAGAGGTCGATGTCCTGGGCCTCGGCGACGACGCCCTCGTCCAGCATGAGGCCGATCTCCTGTGCCACCGCGTCCAGGACGCGGTCGCGGACCTGCTCCTCGGACAGGACGACATCGCCCTGCTTGAGGAGCGCGGCGACCTCCGGGTCCAGCTCCGGCTTGCCGGAGTCGTACACGTAGAAGCCGCGCTTGCCCGCCTTGACGACTGCGGCCAGGTTCTCGGAGACGGTGAACCGGTCGGGGAATGCGCGGTTCAGGGTCTCGGAGACATGCAGACCGATGGCCGGGCCGACCAGCTCCAGCAGTACCAGCGGCGACATCGGCAGACCGAGCGGCTCGATGGCCCTCTCGGCGACCTCGACCGAGGTGCCCTCGTCGATGACGTTCTGGATCTCGCCCATGAAGCGGGTGAGGATGCGGTTGACGACGAACGCCGGGGCGTCCTTCACCAGCACCGCGGTCTTCTTCAGCTTCCGCGCCACACCGAACGCCGTGGCCAGCGAGGCGTCGTCGGTCTGCTCGCCGCGGACGATCTCCAGCAGCGGGAGGATCGCGACCGGGTTGAAGAAGTGGAAGCCGACGACCCGCTCCGGGTGCTGCAGCTTCGACGCCATCTCGGTGACCGGGAGGGACGAGGTGTTGGTGGCGAGGATCGCGTGCGCCGGGGCGACCGCCTCGACCTCCGCGAACACCTGCTGCTTGACGCCGATCTCCTCGAAGACGGCCTCGATGATGAAGTCGGCATCGGAGAAGCCCTCGGCCTTGTCCAGCACACCGGTGACCAGGGCCTTCAGGCGGTTGGCCTTGTCCTGGTTGATCCGGCCCTTGCTGAGCAGCTTCTCGATCTCGGCGTGGACATAGCCCACACCCTTGTCGACGCGCTCCTGGTCGATGTCGGTGAGGACGACAGGGACCTCGAGGCGGCGGAGGAAGAGAAGGGCGAGCTGCGAAGCCATCAGGCCCGCACCCACCACGCCGACCTTGGTGACCGGGCGGGCCAGGGACTTGTCCGGGGCGCCGGCCGGGCGCTTGGCGCGCTTCTGGACCAGGTTGAAGGCGTAGATGCCGGAGCGCAGTTCGCCGCCCATGATCAGGTCGGCGAGGGCCTGGTCCTCGGCGTCGAAGCCGGCGCTCAGGTCGCCGTCCTTCGCCGCGGCGATGATCTCCAGCGCGCGGTACGCGGCCGGGGCGGCGCCGTGCACCTTGGAGTCGGCGATGGCCTTGCCACGGGCGACGGCCCGGTCCCAGGCGTCACCGCGGTCGATCTCGGGGCGCTCCACCGCGACCGTGCCGTTCAGCACGTTCGCGGTCCAGATCAGCGACTGCTCCAGGAAGTCCGCGCCCTCGAAGATCGCGTCGGCGATCCCGAGCTCGAAGACCTGCTTGCCCTTCAGCTGGCGGTTCTGGTTCAGCGAGTTCTCGATGATCACCGAGACCGCGCGGTCGGCACCGATCAGGTTCGGCAGCAGGGCGCAGCCGCCCCAGCCGGGGACCAGACCGAGGAAGACCTCGGGCAGCGAGAACGCGGGCAGCGCCTTGGAGACCGTGCGGTACGAGCAGTGCAGACCGACCTCGACACCGCCGCCCATCGCCGCGCCGTTGTAGTACGCGAACGTCGGGACCGCGAGACCGGAGAGGCGGCGAAACACATCGTGGCCGCCCTTGCCGATGGCGAGCGCGTCGTCGCGGTTCTTCAGCAGCTCGACGCCCTTGAGGTCGGCGCCGACCGCGAAGATGAACGGCTTGCCGGTGATACCGATACCGGTGATCGCACCCTCGGCGGCCTCCTTCTCGACCTGGTCGACGGCGGCGTTCAGGTTCGCCAGCGACTGCGGTCCGAAGGTCGTCGGCTTGGTGTGGTCCAGGCCGTTGTCCAGCGTGATGAGGGCGAACCTGCCCGCACCCGCCGGGAGGTCGAGGTGGCGTACGTGCGCCTGCGTGACGACCTCACCCGGGAACAGCTCGGCTGCGCCCTTCAGAAGCTCAGTGGTCGAGGTCACTTGTTGCCTCCGTCGAAGTGCGGGTTCTCCCAGATGACCGTCGCGCCCATGCCGAAGCCGACACACATGGTGGTCAGGCCGTAGCGGACGTCCGGCTGCTCCTCGAACTGGCGGGCCAGCTGCGTCATCAGACGCACACCCGAGGAGGCCAGCGGGTGACCGTAGGCGATGGCGCCGCCGTACTGGTTGACACGCGCGTCGTCGTCGGCGATGCCGTAGTGGTCGAGGAAGGCGAGCACCTGGACGGCGAACGCCTCGTTGATCTCGAAGAGACCGATGTCACCGATCGACAGACCGGCCTTGGCGAGAGCCTTCTCGGTCGACGGGATCGGGCCGTAGCCCATGACCTCCGGCTCGACACCCGCGAAGGCGTACGAGACGAGACGCATCTTGACCGGGAGACCGAGCTCGCGGGCGACGTCCTCGGCGGCGAGCAGCGAGGCGGTGGCGCCGTCGTTGAGACCGGCGGCGTTACCCGCGGTCACGCGGCCATGCGCACGGAACGGGGTCTTCAGACCGGCCAGGGACTCCAGCGTGGTGCCCGGGCGCATCGGCTCGTCGGCGGTGACCAGACCCCAGCCCGTCTCACCGGCCGAGCCCGCGGCGGAGCCGCTATCGGCTGCAGTGGTGCGGCGCACGGAGATCGGCACCAGGTCCTGCTGGATCTTGCCGTTGGCGTACGCCTTGGCGGCCTTCTCCTGCGAGCGGACCGCGTACTCGTCGGCGCGGAGCTTGGTGATCTGGGGGTACCGGTCGTGCAGGTTCTCCGCGGTCATGCCCATGAAGAGGGCGGACTCGTCGACCAGCTTCTCCGACACGAAGCGCGGGTTCGGGTCCACGCCCTCGCCCATCGGGTGGCGGCCCATGTGCTCGACACCACCGGCGACGACGACGTCGTACGCGCCGAAGGCGATGGAACCGGCCGTCGACGTGACGGCGGTCAGGGCGCCCGCACACATGCGGTCGATGGAGTAGCCGGGCACTGACTGCGGCAGACCGGCCAGGATTCCGGCGGTCCGGCCCAGCGTCAGGCCCTGGTCGCCGATCTGGGTGGTCGCGGCGATCGCGACCTCGTCGATACGGGCGGGGTCCAGGTCCGGGTTGCGGCGCAGCAGCTCCCGGATGGCCTTCACGACGAGATCGTCGGCGCGGGTCTCGTGGTAGATGCCCTTCGGGCCCGCCTTGCCGAACGGGGTGCGGACGCCGTCGACGAAGACGACGTCCCGGATGGTACGAGGCACGATGGCTCTCCTCCAGGGTGCGGGATGGCACTGCTGCGGAGCACGCCTCGGAGGCGCGCCGCACCCCTTCATGCTACTTGCGGGTAACCAAGTGGGGTAGTCCCCGCGCCCGGAGCGGCGAACGTCACACTGGGTGAGGGGCCGCGTGTTTGTGCGGCGGCGGGCACGCCAGGGCGTGCGGCGCCGCCGACACGGCGATGTGGGGACCGGTGACGCGGGACCCGAGGCCGTCAGGCGCGGCCGC
Source organism: Streptomyces sp. NPDC051020 (assembly GCF_040683105.1). Lineage (NCBI taxonomy): Bacteria > Bacillati > Actinomycetota > Actinomycetes > Kitasatosporales > Streptomycetaceae > Streptomyces > Streptomyces sp. NPDC051020. The sequence goes on from NZ_JBFBCG010000060.1 coordinate 45,814, forward strand.
GGGCGGAAAACCTGGCCCGAATTCGACCTCGGGAAGCCGCTCAGGCGGCCTCGGCCAGCGCGCGGGCCAGCAGCGGCGCCACCTGTGCGACCTGCCAGCGGCGCGCCCCGTACGAGGTGAGCGCATCCTCGACCGCGCCCGGCGTCGGGTTCTTCGGCGGCTCCCAGCAGATGCGGCGCACCGTGTCCGGCGTGATCAGGTTCTCCTGCGGCATGTGCAGCCGCTCGGCCAGCTCTGACACCGCGGCGCGGGCCGCCGACAACCGGGCGGCGGCCGCCGGGTCCTTGTCCGCCCAGGAGCGCGGCGGCGGCGGGCCCGCGAGAGGCTGGCCCGGCTGAGGGAGCTCGGCTTCGGGCAGCGCCTTGGCCCGGTCGACGGCCGCCTGCCACTGCTCCAGCTGACGCCGTCCCATCCGGTGGCCGAAGCCGGGCAGGGCGGTCAGGGCCTGGACGTTGACCGGCAGCGAGAGGGCCGCCTCGATGATCGCCGCGTCGCCGAGTACCTTGCCGGGCGAGATGTCGCGGCGCTGCGCGACCTGGTCGCGGGCGTTCCACAGCTCCCGCACGACCGCCATCTGGCGGCGACGGCGCACCTTGTGCATACCGGACGTACGGCGCCACGGGTCCTTGCGCGGGGGAGCGGGCGGCGCCGAGGCGATCGCGTCGAACTCCTCCTGCGCCCACTCCAGCTTGCCCTGACGGTCGAGCTCCCCTTCGAGTGCGTTGCGCAGATCGATCAGCAGCTCGACATCGAGCGCGGCATAGCGGAGCCAGGGGTCGGGCAGCGGGCGGGTGGACCAGTCGACGGCGGAGTGCCCCTTCTCCAGCGCGTAGCCGAGCACGCTCTCGACCATCGCGCCGAGCCCGACCCGCGGGAATCCGGCCAGCCGTCCGGCGAGCTCGGTGTCGAAGAGCCCGGTGGGGGTCATCCCTATTTCGCGCAGACAGGGCAGGTCCTGGGTGGCGGCGTGCAGGATCCACTCGCTGCCCTGCAGTGCCACGCCGAGCGACGACAGGTCGGGGCACCCGACCGGGTCGATCAGTGCGCTGCCCGCACCCGCACGGCGCAGCTGTACGAGATAGGCGCGCTGGCCGTAGCGGTAGCCGGATGCCCGTTCGGCATCGACGGCGACGGGGCCGGTGCCCGCGGCGAAGGCCGCGACCACCCGGACGAGGGCGTCGTCGGAGGCCGCCACCGGGGGAATGCCCTCGCGAGGTTCGAGCAAGGGGATCGGCGCCGGGGCGACGTCGTCCGGGGGAGCGCCCCCGGTGGTTCGCAGTGAAGTGTCTGCTGCGGTCTCTTGGGCGTCGGTCACGTGTCAAGGGTATCTGTGTATGCGCGGCGCCCGTCGACGGAACGTTCCGTCGACGGGGGCGCCCGATATTTAAAAACCCCGGGGTCGAAATAAAGGTAATAGGGCGGGGTGGGTAGAGGGTGAGAAAAGGGGTGTGTTT
>NZ_JBFBCG010000061.1:0-44586 GCF_040683105.1 Streptomyces sp. NPDC051020
CCGGGGTGCCCGGAACTCCCACGGACAGGCCGGAGTTGACCGCTTCCTGGAACGGGATGGCCTTGCCCGTGGACGGGTCGACGAAGGAGTCGGAGTGCATCCGGGCCGGGGCCGTCTCTCGGCCGTCGATGGTGTGCACCTTCTTCTTGGCGGCGTCGTAGTACACGAAATAGCCGCCGCCTCCTACGCCTGCCGAGTACGGCTCGACCACGCCGAGCGCGGCCGCGGTCGCCACCGCCGCATCGACCGCGTTGCCGCCGCGCCGCAGTACCTCGATGCCGGCCTGCGAGGCGTAGGGGTTCACGCTGGAGACTGCGCCCCCGCTGCCGGTGGCGACGGCCTGCTTGGGTGGCGGCTGGAGACGCGAGCCGGAGGGTGCTGCGACACCCGGGGATGAGCCGGCGGCTGCGGTGGGGAGGAGCAGAGGAAGAGCGAGGGCTGCCGCTGACACGGCAGACACCAGGGCACGGCGGGCGATCATCGAGCCTCCGAGGGCCTCGGGCGAGGGTGATTGCTGGCACTTTGGCAACAGCCGGTCTCATCGGCAATGGATCTTGGAGATCTTTGCGGAACATCTGAGGTTCCTCGGCAGTAACCAGCGCGGTTCAACGACCCTGCGCTCGCCGGAATCCGCGTCCGCCCAGGTCATCCCAGTGACAGTTACGTCAGTGAGGTCGGCATGATGACCGCTTGTGCTGCTCCGTCCGGCCTGTCCGACCGTCACGAACGTCCTGGCGATGCTGCGGACTGCTGCCGATGACGTCCGCGCCTGGTGTTGCATGCTCGCCCTGGAACACCAGCCGGTCCGGATGCCGCACCGAAACCGCCGCTGAACGCCCCACACTGGGCGGCCCGGCCGTCGTGGTCGTAGCGCTGATCCACCGGCCCCGTCAACGCGTGGACCGGGCGCCCGGACACAGGTTCCGTCCGGGCGCTCGGTCCGTAGTGATCAGTGACGCAGGTCGAGACGGTGCACGCCGCCGTCGACAGTGCCGACGTAGAGCGTGCGGCCGTCCGGGCTCGCGGCCAGTTTGGTGGTGTCGGTGTTCTGCAGGCCGGTTGAGATGTTGTGCCAGCTCAGACCGTGGTCGGTGCTGCGCAGTACGCCGCGGCCGCCTTGCAGGAGGCCGCTGGCCCCGGAGCTGGTGGTGGCCGCGTAGAGCGTGTCCTCGACCCGGAGCAGGTCGGAGAGATGGATCGCGAGAGCGCCGGTGTCCGCGGTGCGGAAGGTCCGGCCGCCGTCGGTGCTGACGCGGACGCTCTCGCCGCCGACGACGAGACGCCGTCCGTCGAGGTCGATCGCGGTCACCGGACCGTCGGCGACTTTGGTGACGGTCACCCCGCCGTCGTCAGACCGGTAGAGACCGGCGGTGTTGCCGAGCCACAGGCGCAGCGGATTTGCGGGATCGCCCGCGATGGTGTCGAAGGAACGCTCGTGGTAGAGGTTCTTCCACGTCGCGCCGCCGTCGCTGGTGGCGAACAGCCCCCGGCCCAGAAGGCTTTGGAAGCTGACCATGACCCGGTTCGGGTCGGCGGTGTGGACCATGAGCGCCGTCGGCACCTCCGACGAACTGCCCCTCTCCTCCCAGGTGGCACCGCCGTCGCCGCTGCGCTCGACGGTGAATGAGCCGAACGCGGTGCGCCGCACCTTCCAGACCACCTTCGGATCCTTGGCCGACACGGCAAGTTGCGGGACGGTGACGCCCCTCATCCCCTCGCCGCCCGACTGGCCCCACTCCGGGCTCGCGACGGGAAGGGCGGTGCGGTAGACCGCGCTGTCGGTGGCGGCGAGCAGATGGCCGTCACTGACCGCGAGATCGTTGACGGTCAGTCCCTGGACGCCGATCCGCCGGTATCCGGTGCCGTCCGCGGCACCCCGATAGAGACCGTCCTGCTCGCTGGAGACGGTGACGGAACCGTCGGCCCAACGGTCGTAGTCCATCGGTACCGCTGCGCGCGACGGCGCGGCGACCGTGGTCCACGTCTGCCCGTGGTCGCGGCTGAGACGGCCACTGCCGGACAGCGTGCTCAGGTACAGGTCGTCACCCGAGATGGTCAGGCGGAGGCCGCCGCTCGTCATGGACAGCAGGGTGGTCCAGGTCTCCCCGCCGTCACGGGAACCGACAACTCCCCGGCCCGGGACATACACCGCCACGACCGAGGAGTCGGCGGCCAGCCCGCCGACGGTCTCGCCGGCCGGGGCGAAGAGCAGGCGTGCCTCGCCGGGGTTGCCCGAGCCGATGCCGGAGCGGACCCAGACGCCGTGATACGTCGTCATATAGAGGGTGTCACCGGTGACGACGGCGGCGGTGATGCCGCCGGTGACGCCGGTCGGATACGTCGTCCAGTGGTCGCCCGCGTCCGTGCTGACCAGCAGTGCGTCCGAGGTGACCGCGACCAGGGTGCGGGTTTGTTCATCGGCGGCGAGCGCCGCGATGCGGGTGTCCGGGACGTCGAGCGTGCGCCAGGTCCGCCCGTTGTCATCGGTGCGCAGGATGGCGCCCCGGCGACTGCCGTCGCGAACGCTGTTCACGGCGTACCACCAGCGGTCGGGATTCTTCGCGTCCACCACGAGCGGACCCGTGCCGTCCGCGACGGGCAGACGCCCCAACTGGCGCCAGGAGGTGCCGTTGTCGGTGGTCAGCCAGGGAGCCGCCTTCTGGTACTGGGTGAGGACGGCCTGCTTCGGCCGGCTCGACGAGAGGGCGATGGAGCCGGCCTGGCTGTTGGGACCTACCGGCTTCCAGCGGTTCCTGCGGCTGTCGACCGGGGTGACCTCGAAGGCGCTGGTGCCGGTGAGCCGCTGCCCGGTGCCGGCGGTGCCGCGTACCGAGACCCGGTAGGCGCCGGCCGCGCTGCCGGTCACCGCGGCCCGGTAGTAGCCGCTGGCGGGATCCAGCGTGGAAGTGACGTCGACGGCCTTGCCATGAGGCGGGGTGACGGTGACGACCGGCGGTGCGGCCAGCCGGGTCGGCGGGGCGATGTGCACGGTCGAGTGACCGTCGCTCGGGTCGGGTGCGGCCTGGACGGCCAGGTGCCGGACGGCGAGCAGGTAGGGCACCCCGATCGCCGGTCCCCGGTCGGGAGTCGCCGTGAGACGGCCGCTGATCTCGGTGTCGGCCGCCGGTCGGGCGACGCGCAGCGAGACCGTGACGGTCGCGGTCCCCCCGGCCGGTACAGTGACCCGCTTCGCCGAGACCGTGGCCGGACCGTCGGTCCGCAGCAAGGTCGCGACCGGCCGCTTGCCGGAGTTCCGCAGCGTCACCTTCGCGATTCCGCCGACGTGACGCCCGGACAGATCGGCGAGTCCGAACGACACCGACGCCGGCGAGGCACTGACCGTGGCCGAGGCTGCCGCGGCCACATCGAGCCGGCCCGAGCCCTGCGTCGTGGGCCCGCTGCCGCTCAGCGGCTTCGCGGTGCCGACCAACGCGGCCTTGATCTCGGCAGGAGCCCGGCCGGGATGCAGCTGGCGCAGCAGGGCCGCAGCGCCGGCGACGTGCGGGGTCGCCATCGAGGTGCCCGACATGCGGTACTCGCCGGGCCCGTACAGTGCCTTGGGCACGGTGGAGCGGATCTCCACGCCCGGCGCGACCAGATCGGGCTTCAAACCGAAGCCCTGTGTGGGACCGCGTGAGGAGAACGAGGCGATCCGGTCGGTGGTGTCGGTGCCGCGCAGCGTCACCGAGACCTTCCCGGCGGCGAGCCGGGCGCTCAACTCCGCGTACTGGGTCGAGTCGATGCCCATGACCACCAGGTGGTCCATGCGCAGCGAGTCGCCGGAGGCGTCGATCCGCGCGGACGGGGACGGCACCTGGGCCACTCCCGGCTCAGGGTTCACCTCCGGCGGCCGGACCTCTCCCGGTGCTCCGGCGACGAACACCGGGCCGTCGTTGGAGGGCAGGCCGGCCAGCACGGCGATCGCGCCGCGCTTCTCCGCCTCCTTCGCCCACTCCACGGCGCCTGCCGTCAGGTACTGGGTGTCGGAAGCGATGAGTATCTTGGCCCGTACGATCTTTCCGCGTACGTCGCCGGCCCGCTTCCAGTCCTCGGCGGTGCCCTCGCCGACATCGACCAGCGGCGCCGTGACGGGGTGCTCCGGCGGGTTCGCGGACAGGATGCCGCGGTAGGTCTGGATCAACTCGGGTTTCCTGCCGGCCAGATAAGCGCTGGGCAGCCGCAGATTGCTTGTCGACGCGCCGACCGCGACCACGCCGTCGGCCGTTGCGGGGCTGCTGACCGTACCCGTACCCGGGCCGTCGTTGCCGGCCGCGGCCACCACGACCACACCCGCTTGTACGGCCGCGGTCGCGGCGCGGCCCAGCGGGTCGGTGCCGTCGCCGGGGCCGCCGAGGCTCATGTTGATGACATCGGCGCGGTGCGGGTTGGCCGGATCGGAGGCCGCCTCGATTCCGGCGATGATGTCCGACGTGTAGCCGGAGCCGTCGGCGTCCATCACCTTGTAGGCCAGCAGATTCGCACCGGGCGCCACGCCGGTGATGCCGCCCTTCTCGGCCGCCTTGCCCGCGATGATGCCGGCGACGTGGGTGCCGTGGCCGTTGTCGTCCATCGGATCCTCGTCATCGTTGACGAAGTCGTGCCCGCCGACGACCTTGTACCCCTTGCCGAGTCCGCCGCCCAGGTCGGGGTGGCTGTAGTCCACGCCGCTGTCCAGGATCGCGACGGTGGTCCCCTTGCCGGTGACGCGGCTTCCGGCCGGGTCCTTGCGCTGCCAGACGCCGGGTGCACCGATCAGCGGCACGCTCACGTCCGTCTTCGTCAGCACCCGGGTGTCGGGGCGGACGGCGGTGACGCCCGGCAGCGAGGACAGCCGCCCCACCTCGGACGCGGGCACCGTCATTGCCACGGCATCGACGAGCAGACCCAGTTTGCGGGTCGCCGAAGGGTGCAGCCCGGCGCTCTTCGCCGAGCCGATGAACGTCTCCTGCCGCGCGTCGAGCGCGTGGCGGGCGGCGCCGACGCCGCGGGCGGCCTCGGCGGACAGCAGCGATCCACCGGGCGCGGCGGTGACCGCTGGGTTCCCGGACAGTTCGACGAGCACTCGTTGCGACGGGTCGGGCGTGGACGCGTTGGAAGCACCCGGTGTCACCGCCAACATGCCGGCGAGAACAACGGCGGCGAGGGCGGCATGACGCGATCTTCGTGACTTCATTGCCATGCGTAAAGGTCCTAGTGGCGAGGGCACTTGACGCACAACCGATCTCCGTGGCCCATTGCTGCCGCTGGCACAATTGGGCCACCATCCGTCCATGACTCCGCAGACACCGCAACTCACGGCGGCAGGCATCGATCCGTTCGACGAGAGCGTCTACCGCGCCGTCCTGACCCGGCGGACGGCGGCGCCTGCCGAACTCACCGCGGATCTCGACTGTTCGGCCGAGCGCGTCGCCAGGGCGCTGGACCGGCTCCGCGACCACGGGCTGGTCGGCCGGCTCGCCGGCTCCCGCCGCCGGTACGCCGCGATCGAACCGGGCGCCGCCGTCGAGGCGCTGGTGCGGGCCAGAAGCAATGAGCTGGAGCGGGTCCGTTCGGCGGCCGACGAGCTGTCCCGGCTGTTCGCTGCCGCGCGCACCGGCGCGACCTATGAGGACGAGGTGGAGATCACCACCGGCAGCGAGGCGCTGGGCCGCTGGTTCGTCCGCCTTCAGCAGGAGGCCCACGAGGACGTGATGACCCTGGACCGGCCGCCGTACGCCCTGACCACCTCCAACCCGGTGGAGGCGACGGCGCTCGGCCGCGGCGTACGGTACCGCGCGATCTACGCCCCCGAGGCCCTGGAATGGCCGGGCGTCCTCGACGACGTCCGCGAGCTGGTCCGGCACGGCGAACAGGCCCGCGTCCTGCCCGGCCTGGGCATCAAACTCGCCATCGCCGACCGCAAGCTGGCCCTGATGCCGCTCTCCCTCGACCTCAACGACGTCCGTGCCGCGGTGATCCGCCCGTCCACCCTGCTCGATGCCCTCACCGGCTACTGGGAAATGTGCTGGAAGCAGGCCCTGCCCCTCGACGCCCCCGCCGAGGACCCCCTCGGCGAGGAGGACCGACTGGTCCTCACCCTCCTGGTCAGCGGCCTCAAGGACGAGGCGATAGCCCGCCAGCTCGGCTGGTCCGTCCGCACCATGCGCCGCCGCATCAGCCGCCTGCACGATCTCCTCGGCGCCGCCAACCGCTTCCAGGCCGGAGTGATCGCGGCCCGCCGCGGCTGGTTGTGAGACAGCACGCCGGCAGGGGCGGCAATGAGCGGAATGGTCTCGGCGCGCGTATCTCCTCGTCGTGCGCCTGCCAGGGATGACGGGACAGCCCTCACGCGCCGCCGCGTGCCGCCAGTGACCGCACGGGGCGACATCTGTTGCTCACGGCGGTGTCGAACAATGAGAGCAGGTTGCTCCCGGACCATCCCGCTCTTCACTCATTGATTTCAGAGCATGATGAGCAGACGGGTCTTCGGCTTGAGCTTCCTATTCACCGAACGACTTTGTACGTACACCTCCAACTTGGGGTTGTGCCCCGCCTTCACGGAGACGGTCCCCTGAACATCCGTACCGAACAAAAGGCTGCGTGCCGCGTCGCCCGTATAGGCGCGGTCGGTGTCCTTCTCGACCACGATGACTTCTTTGTTCTGCTGAACCTGAGCCCGGGCGCCCAGCTGGTAGTAACACGAACCACGTTCGTACGTCACGCCCGGGTGCGAGTTGACGAAGGGGCGAATCTCGACCTCCTTGTCGACTTTCAGGAGCCGGTACTTGTCAGCCGGAATCGGTTCGAGGTGCGCCCGCACCTCGTCAACCGATATGTCCTGACCGACAGTGAACAGGTTCTTCGTGCCACGCACCCCCTGCTCCCGCCCGCGGAGGAAGCTGGTGGCGGCAGCGCGCACGGTGCCGATCGCCTCCTCGACGCCCTTCTGGGAATCCGCATCCCAGATGGCGATGTTCCCGGCCGGGAAACCGTAGTTCTGGGCGGTGCGCTTGGCCAGGGAGTTCGGAACGAGGATCGCGGAAGTCCAGTGGCCCGGAAGCCCGCTCATCTTCGCCGTGATCTTGTCGAGCCAGGGGCCAAGGATGGCCATGTCGCCGTCGTGCCGCCTGTCGCCACCGGAGGCGTTCTCCTCACCGTCCGTCACGACGATTTGGAGGAAACTGTGCTCGCCGTATTCCTCCCAAATATGGCCCAGGTCGTCCAGGGACTTCACAGAAGCCTCGATGAGGGCCGTAGCTCCATTGTTGACCTGGTACAGCCCACGCATGGACGGCAGATGCTTCACGTCCATGTCCCAGACCAGGTTCTCCACCTTGTGGTCGAAGGAGTAGAGGCTGATCCGTGTCTCGTGGCCCAGGCTGTCCGACTCGGCTTTCAGCCCCGCCACGAACTCGTCCACAACTCTAATGAGTTGACTCTGGTGCGGACGCATTGAACCCGAACAGTCCACCACCAGCGCGACGTGATTCACCTTGTGCTGGATCTTGTTTGCGGACACGTTTGTGCTCCCCCTCCGAGGCTCCCCGAGTGATGTCTTCACTTTATGGGGAGGCACTGACAACGACGCTTGACGCTCAATCACCTGCCGGCGTCCAAGGGCTGTCCCGTCATCCCTGGCGGGCGCACGACGGCAGCTGCGGCACCTCGCTGCGTTGTCGGAACGCTCGAATACGGGCGTGCGTGCGTGCCAGACGCCGCCTGGCAGACGGGACGCGAGCAGCAGCACCCCAGCGGCGCTCACCCCCGATGACGGATCCGCAGACGGCTGAGACTTCTGGCTCACTCTCGCCTCGCGCTCCGACCCGGCCCGTCGGAGGCCGGTAACTGAGGGGATCAGAAACAGCTTCTCATCGGTCAAAACGCTAGAGGACCTCGAAGTTGGCCATCATCGCCATGTCTTCGTGCTCCAGGTTGTGGCAGTGGAAGACGAAACGCCCCCGGTAGCCGGTGAATCTGGTGATGATGGCGACCGCCTCGCCCGCGCTCAGGTCGACGGTGTCCTTCCAGCCCGCGTCGTAGGGGCCGGGGGCCTCGCCGTTGCGGGAGAGTACCTGGAAGTGCGACAGGTGAAGGTGGACCGGGTGGTGGAAGTCGCTGGTGAACTGCCAGACCTCCAGCGCGCCCAGCCGCGGGGTGGCGTCGGCCCGCATCGGGTCGTAGGGCCGGCCGTTGATCGTCCAGCCCTCGTCGCCCTGGTCGCGGAAGGCGAAGGTACGGGTTGCCGTCGCGCGCGCCGGGTCCAGACGCTCGATGCCCGACAGCCGCGCGGGCACGGCGCTGTCGTCGGTGGCGCGCCGGGCGATCCGGAAGCGCATGACCGCGGCGGTGGTGCCGCTGCCGAGCCGGTTGCCGAGGGTGACCTCATCGCCGACCCGGTAGCGGGAGAAGTCGACGACGACGTCGAAGCGTTCCGCGGGCGCCAGTACGATCGCGTCGTGCGCTCTCGGGGCCGCCAGCAGGCCGCCGTCGGAGCCGATCTGCACCAGGGCGCCGCCGCCAGCGGGCTGGGGGTGAGCAACTGTTGGCTTTCGAGGCCGTTCGAGTGGGCGTAACTAAGTTTGGGTGAGTGCGTTGTTCAGGGTGTGAATCTGGCGGAGTGGGCGAGGGTGCAGGGTGTGCATCCGCAGACGGCGTATCGCTGGTTTCGTGAGGGCACGTTGCCGGTGCCGGCTCAGCGGGTCGGGCCGCGGACGATTCTGGTGAATGTGGAGGCCGTTGCGGCGCCTGGAACGGTCGACGGTGTCGGGTTGTACGCCCGTGTCTCCTCGCGCGACCAGACGGGTGATCTCCAGCGTCAGGTGGCTCGGCTGTCGCGGTGGGCCGCGCAGTCGGGTCACCGGGTGGTGCGGGTGGAGTCCGAGATCGGGTCGGGTATGAACGGCTCCCGCGTCAGGGCCCGGCGTTTGCTGGCCGACCCGGACGTGACCACCGTGGTGGTCGAACACCGTGACCGGCTCGGCCGAATGAACACCGAACTTGTCGAAGCGGCACTCGAAGCCGCGGACCGGCGTCTGGTTGTGCTGGATGACGGGGAGCTCGAAGACGACTTGGTGCGGGACACGGTGGAGGTGCTGACCTCGTTCTGTGCTCGTCTGTACGGGCGCCGTTCGGCGAAGAGGCGGGCGAGGAAAGCTTTGGAAGCTGCCGAGCATGGCTGAGTCGAAGAACCAATTGCGCACCATCGCCCCGCCGTTCGTCGCCGTCGGACCCACAGGTGTGGCAATACGTGACCGGCTGGGGCACCTCGCACCCCAGGACGAGAGAGTCCTCCGCTTGGTCGGCGAGCACCAGGGCCGTCTGGCTTCGCGTGATCTCAAGGCCCGCTGTGCGGACGGTCTGGGGCACAGCGCGGACGCCTGGGCATCGCGTAAGCGGGACCTGACGAAGGAGTCGTCGTCGCGGATCGCGGGTGCGATCACCAAGGCCACGCATGATCAGTGGGCGCTGGCCCGGCGTTGCCAGGCAGCGCATATCCAGACGCTGGCAGCCGGGATCAAGATGCTGCGGCACCGCCTGTCCCTCCCGGTCGGGGAGCGGGGAACGAAGCGGGCCGCGGGCGGCTACCGCTCCCGGAGTGAGTGGTTCCACAAGTCCCGCCGTCTCGCGATGCTGGAAGATCGGCATGCTGCTGCTGTCGCCGAGTGGCAGGCCGGACGGGTTCGTGTGGTGCGGGGCGGCAGACGTCTGCTCAACACCCGCCACCACCTCACCGAGGCCCGGCTCACCGAAGGCCAGTGGCGGGAACGCTGGGAGGCGGAGCGCTGGTTCATCGCTGCGGACGGTGAGTCGGGGAAGCGGTTCGGGAACGAGACGATCCGTGTCACCCCGGACGGCGAGGTCAGCATCAAGCTGCCTGCCCCGCTCGCGCACCTGGCCAACGCCGGGCGCGGCCGGTACGTCCTCACCTCCCGGATCGCGTTCGCGCACCGGGGTGCGGAGTGGGCCGACCGCATCACCGCGAACCGGGCCGTCGCCTACCGCATCCACCTCGACACCCAGCGCGGCCGCTGGTACCTCACCGCGTCCTGGCAACGCCCCGTCGTGAAGACCATCCCGCTGGAAACCGCCCGCGCCCGGGGCATGATCGGTGTCGACACCAATGCCGATCACTTCGCCGCCTACCGGCTCGACCGGCACGGCAACCCCGTCGGCTGGCCCCGGCGGTTCTTCTACGACCTGTCCGGGGCCGCCGGTCACCGCGACGCACAGATCCGCCACGCCCTGACTCGGCTGATCCACTGGGCCAGGCAGGTCGGTGTCGCCGCGATCGGGATCGAAGACCTCGACTTCACCGCCGAGAAGACCCGGGAGAAGCACGGCCGCAGGAAGCGGTTCCGGCAGCTCATTTCCGGCATGCCGACCGGGAAACTCAAGGCCCGGCTGGTGTCGATGGCCGCCGAACAGGGCCTGAGCATTGTCGCGGTCGACCCCGCCTACACCTCCCTGTGGGGGTGCCCAGCACTGGCAGAAACCGCTGGCCACTCCACGTCGAAAGATGTCTCGTCACGATGCCGCCGGTATCGCGATCGGACGACGCGCCCTCGGGTACCCGGTCCGGCGACGGACGGCACCGCCCCCGCACGACCGGAGCGATCGTGCGGGGCATCGGACCATCCAGGCCAGACCGGACGCCCGGGGGCGTGAGGGAACCCGCCCACCCACAACGGACCGGCCCCCTGGACGGCCGTCGCCGAGCGGGACGCGAAAGCGGGAACCCAGCGCATCCAACACCGTTCGGGATGCGCCCAGTACGCAACAGTGGGTCCAGGACTCACTTATGCACACTGGCTAGGAACGGTACTCGTAGACGCGTGAGTCGTGGGCCAGGCTGGCCCCGTGGTCGTGGTGCGGGAGCGGGCCGGTGAACCCGTCCGGCACGATCAGGTCGGTGGGGTAGCCGTCGCTGGCCGACGGGGTGTGGCCGCCGTGCAGGTGAACGACGGCGGGCACAGGAAGCGCATTGCGGTGACGGACGACGGTCCGCCGGCCGCTGCGGGAGACGAGGGTGGGCCCGGGGAAGATCCCCTCGTACCCCCAGATCGCGGTGGTGTGGCCGGGCAGGATCTCCTGGGTGGCGGCCTTCTGCGTCACCTCGTAGTAGTCGGTGGTGGCGTCCTGATGCGCGGTCAGCACCGGCGGTACCGGCAGCGGCACCCGGTACGGGGCGGGCAGCGGCAGCAGGCTGCGCAGCAGTTCCCCGGTCTGGACGGCGGCGGCCAGCCGCGGGATCTGTGTGCCCACCGCCGCCAGGGCGGCCGCCCCTCCCAGGGCGCCGAGGAGGCGGCGGCGCGGTATCGCCGGCCTCACGAGACCTCCTCCGCGGGCCGCGACGCCTCCGAGGACGTGCCGGGCGGCGGCACCCTCCGAACGGCACCTCGGCGTCGATGGCGCGTTGCACCATCTGTCGGAAGTGCTCGTTCTTGGTGGCGAAGGGCACCTCGTCGGCGATGCCGGCGGCCCGTCAGCGGTCCGGTCATCCGTCCAGGACGCCGGGAGGTAGAGCTCGCGGTCGATCAGTGCCCGGCCGGCTGCCGAGGCGTAGGCCAGGAAGGTGCCGATCTGGGAGTTCTCGGTCCTTCCCGCTGTGCCGGAGTACTGCCGCTGCACGCCGGCCGACTTCGTGCCCTTCTTCAGGAAGCCGGTGTCGTCGCATATCAGGACACCATCCGGGCTGCCGATGGACTCCACGACGAAGTCACGGATGTCGTCTCGGACCGCGTTCTCGTCCCAGTCCGAGAGGTTGAGCAGGCGCTGGACACCGTCCGGGCGGAGCTGTCCGACCTGTTCTGACAGCGTCCAACCGTTCTTCTTCTCCAAAGGAGCGATCAGCCCCTGAAGGTAGTCAAGCGCTCGCTCACGTGGCTCGGACCTGCCGAAACGGTGGGCGAAGCGGGCATGCAGCCCGGCTATCCCCTCCGACCACGACTCGACCCGCTGAACCGTCAGATCATCAGCACACAGTCACAACGACGACGAACAGCACCAGCCGTCACCCCAGATGCGGTTGCAGTACTAGGACGGTCAGGACAGCCGCCATGGGCGGAGCTTGTCCGGGTTGCGCACCGCCCAGATGTGCGTGATCCGGTCGTCGTCGGCGACCTTGAACGCGAACACCGTCTCGATCCCGCCCCCGGACTCGACCGCCAGGCCCGGCAGCCCGTTGACCGTGCGCTCGAGGATCGTCCGGGGCGGCGCGAACCGGGCGATCGTCAGGTAGAAGTGGGCAATCTGCTCGGCGCCCTCGATCGGCAGCAGGTGGGCGATGGCGCGGCCGCCGCCGTCGGAGATCTCGGTGGCGCCCGGGTCGAGCAGGCTGAGCAGGGCCTCGATGTCCTGCGCCTCCCAGGCCACCTTGAACCGCCGGACGACGCTCGCCTGCCGGGCCGCGTTCGGGCTCGCCTCGGTCCGCGCGGCGGCGATGCGGCGGCGGGCCGAGGACGCCAGCTGACGGCACGCCGCCGGGCTGCGGCCGACGATCTCGGCCACCTCGGCGAACGGGTAGCGGAAGACGTCGTGCAGCACGAACGCGACGCGCTCGGCCGGGGTCATCGACTCGAACACGACCAGGAAAGCCATGGTCACCGACTCGTCGAGGGTGATCCGGTCGGCCGGGTCCACGCCGGCGCCGCCCGCCGCCCCGGCGATCCACTCGGCCGAGTCGGGCAGCGGCTCCGGGATCCATTCGCCGACGTAGGCCTCCCGCCGGGCGCGCGCCGAGCCGAGCAGGTTCAGGCAGATGCGGCTGGCCACCTTCGTCAGCCAGGCGCCCGGGGACTCGATGACCTCCTGCTCCGCCCGGGACATCGCGTACCAGCGGGTGTAGGTCTCCTGGACGACATCCTCCGCATCGGCCAGGGACCCGAGCAGCCGGTAGGCGAGATTGAGCAGCTGTCGCCGCTCGCTCATGATCGTGCTCAGGCCAGGATCCCGCTGCTCCTCTGCCTGCCGCTGTGCCTGTTCCGATGGAGTGGTCACACGCTCTCCGGCTCCCTCGTTCACGTGCCCTCTCCGGTACGACAAATCAGAGCGGTGGAATGTGAGGTCGGCGGCTCGCCTCACATTCGGCGGGGCTGCGTTGTCGGACTGGTGAAGACGAGTACACCATCCACAGGACAGGACGCTGAGCATGAACGACTTCCAGGAGATCGCCGACCGCGTCGAGATCGAGGCGCTGCGCGGCGATTTCACCGACGCGGCGATGATGCGCGACCGTGCCCGCCTCGCCGCGCTGTTCACCCCCGACGGCGTTCTGCGCATGCCCAACGTCCCGGTCGAGCTCATCGGCCGGGAGGAGATCCGGACCGGAGGCGAACGCCTGCAGAGCCAGTGGGACTTCTTCGTGCAGAACAGCCACCCAGGCACCATCCGGATCGACGGCGACACCGCCACCGGCCGCACCTACATACAGGAGATCGCGCGTCTGCTCGACGGCCGCTCGGGCCTGAACTTCGCCATCTACCACGACACCTACCGGCGTACGCCGGAGGGATGGAAGTTCGCCGAGCGGGTCTACGAGGTCAGGTACGTCGACACCACCCCGCTGCGGGGTTCGGCGCCCGGCCCCGACGCGGCGCAGGACTCCGGTAAGGCCGGGGACACCGTCCGGGCACCGGGTGCCGGTGAGGCGGACGCGTCGGCCACGGGGGCGGCCGACGACTTCGCCGCACCGGCGTCCGCGGAACGGCTGGACCGGGCGATCGCGGCGCTGCGGGCGAACGGCTTCACCGCCGAACTGCTCGACGACGCCGCGGCGGCCCGCGCCCGCATCAAGGATCTGATCCCGGAGGGCGCGGGCGTGTTCACCGGGGCCAGCGAGACGCTTCGGCTCTCCGGAGTGGCGGAGGACATCGAGGCGGGCGACCGCTACCAGGCCATCCGACCGCGCGTGCTGAAGATGGACCGCGCCACCGAGTCCGACCAGATCCGCCGGCTGGCGGCCGCCCCCGACGTCTTCGTCGCCAGTGTCGCGGCCGTCACCGAGAACGGCTCGCTCGTCATCGCCTCGGCCAGCGGCAGCCAGCTGCCCGCCGCCGCCGGCGGCGCCGCGAGGGCCATCTGGGTCGTCGGGGCGCAGAAGGTGGTGCCCGACCTGAGCACCGCACTGCGCCGGGTCGAGGAGCACTCCCTCCCGCTGGAGACCGCGCGCGCCCAGGCGATCTACGGGCAGCCGAGCGCGGTCAACCGTCTGCTCGTCCTCAACGCCGAGCCGCAGCCCGGGCGCGGCACCGTCCTGCTGCTGCGCGAGGCCATCGGATTCTGACATCCCGCGTGGTGAGGACGTGAGAACGCCGCGGGGGCGGACGGCGAGCCGTATCGGGCTCGCCGTCCGCCCCCGCGCCCTGCCTATACGAGTGCTGCCATGCCTGGGGCGTGTTTCGAAAGTCCCGTCTGCCAGGCGGCGTCTGGCGCGCAGCTGCCGGCCCCCGCGGGAGTCGGCCGGCCAGGGTCAGAGGTCCAGGACGAGTCGGTCGCTCCGGCAGCGCCCCACACAGATCATCATGGTCCTCCCGGCGAGGCGTTCTTCGTCGCTGAGCACGGAATCCCGGTGCTCCGGTGTCCCGGCGAGGACGCGGGTCTCGCAGGCGCCGCAGTATCCCTTCTCGCAGTCGTAGGACAGGCCGCTCACGGCATCGCGCAGGACCTCGATGAGGCGGCGGTCGGGCGGTACGACGAGCGTGCCGCCGGTGCGCGCGAGCTGGACTTCGAAGGTCCGGTTCTCCGTGGCGTCGAATGTCGTTTCGAGGTCGTCGCCTGCGGTGAAGCGCTCCAGGTGCAGCCGGTCGGTGAGATTCAGGATGGTGCACTCGCGCTCGACTGCCGCCAGCATCGGTGTCGGCCCGCATGCGTACACGGCGGTGTCCGCGTTCAGCCCGCCCAGCAGCCGGGGGAGGTCCGGCAGCCCGGCCTCGTCCTGCGGGAGCAGGGTGAGCGCGTCGCCGGCGACGGCGGCGAGTTCGTCGGCGAACGCCATGGTCGAGCGGGTGCGTCCGCCGTACACGACGGTGAAGGGCGTGCCACGTGCCGCGGCCTCGCGGACCATGGCGAGGATCGGTGTGATGCCGATGCCGCCGGCGAGGAACAGGTAGGAAGGCGCCTCGGCGAGCGGGAAGTGGTTGCGCGGCCCGCGTACCGCGAACGTGACTCCGGGGCGGGCGAGTTCGTGGAGTTCGGCCGAACCGCCCCGCCCCTGGGGTTCGCGCAGGACCCCGATACGCCAGGTCGTGGCGTCGGCGGGGTCACCGCACAGCGAGTACTGACGCAGTCGGCCCGAGGGCAGACGCAGCTCGACGTGCGCCCCGGGCCGCCACGCGGGGAGTTCACCTCCGTCCGGCAGGCCGAGGTCGACGGCGACGACGCCCTCGGCCGCGGCACGCACCGCGGCCACCCGCAGCGGGGTGGGCGTGCTCAGCGCGCGGGCCGTGCCTGCCGCCGCTGCCGCCCGGGGACCGGGCGCGAAGACCGCCGGGACCGCGTCCCAGCCCGACTGGTTGCCGCGCGTGGGGTAGGGAACGAGCCCCTCCTCGATCACCCGGTAGTCGGGCAGCCGGGTCAGGACCTGCGTCATCATCGCGCGGAACATGGCCCGGGCGAGGTGGGCACCGGCGCACCGGTGCGATCCGATGCCGAAGCTGAGGTGGCGGCTGGCGTCCCGGTCGAGGCGTATCTGCGTGGGGTCGGGGAACACAGCGGGGTCATGGTTCGCGGCGACCCATGGGATCAGCACCCGGTCGCCCGCGTGCATCGGGCAGCCACCGACCTCGACCTCCCTGGTGACCGTGCGCGCCATCGACTGCGACGGGGCGAACGCGCGGAGGAATTCCTCGGTCGCGCTGTCCAGCAGATCGGGGGAGTCGATCAGCCGCCGGCGCTGCTCGGGGTGGCGGGCGAGGTGGACGAGCGTCGATCCGGTCAGGGAGGTGGTGGTGTCGACGCCGCCCGCGATGAGCAGGCCGATCACCGACACCAGTTCGTCCTCGCCGAACGCGCTGCCATCGGCGCGTCGGCCGGCAACCAGCGCGCTGACCGCGTCGGCCCGTGGTGCGGAGCGGCGCTCGGCGATCAACTCGCGGATGCGCTGGTCCATATAGGCCAGCCCCGCGGCCCCGCGCACGGCGCGCTCGCTGTCGGCCGGTGCGGCGAAGATGTCGTGGATCGGCCCGGCCAGCTTTGCCCAGTCCTCCTCGGGGAAACCCAGCCAGTCCAGGGTGACGGCAGCGGGCAGCGGGTTGGTGAGGTCGCGGACGAAGTCGCAGGAGCCCAGCTCGATGAAGTCGTCCACGACGCGGGCGGCATGACGCTCGATCATGGGAACCAGTTGGCCGACCGCCTCCGGGGTCAGCAGCGGGTTGATCAGTTCCCGGTACTCGGTCGCACGCGGCGGGTCCAGCTCGATCGGATACTGTTCGAGCCCAGGTCCTTTGGGGATGACGATGCCGACCCCCTGCCCGCCGTGGTCGCCGCGAGCTGAGGAGAACGTCGCGTCGTCGCGGGCGATACGGGCCACGTCGGCGTACCGCGTCGTGTAGTGGAAGCCGCCATGGGCAGCCGAGCGGCCTACCGGGCAGCTCTCACGGAAGCCCGCGTAGTAGGCGACCGGATCGGCGTTGGCTTTGTCGGAGTGGTGGTCGAAGTCGATGTCGGAAGCGATGTCGAAGTCGGCGGACATGGTGGGCACGCTCCACGTGCTCGAAAACTGTGCGCGGTGTTGTCCGGCCGCGCCACCGGATGTCAGCAGCCTCATCGGTGTCGGTCACCCTAAGGTGTGCCGCTGAGCCTGACAACGCCTCGTGGGAACTCCGAGAAGGTCGGCTCAGAAGGTCAGCACGGCTTTGCCGACCGAGCCGGACCGGACTGCCGCGACGGCCTCGTTGATCTGCTCGAACGGGAAGCAGGTGATCATCTTCTCGACCGGGAACCGGCCCCCGGCGTTGAGTTCGAGCAACTGCGGCAGGAACAGTCTCGGCAGGCTGGACCCGGCGACGATGCCGGTGACCGTGCGTCCGTTGAGGATGCTGCGCCAGTCGAAGCTCATCGTCTCGCTGGGGCCGACGCCGATGACACCGGCGTGACCGAGCGGCCCGAGGGCCTCCACGGCGGTGCGCAGCACGTCCTCGCGTCCAGTCGTGTCGATCACGAAGTCGAACCCCTCCGGCACCAGGTCGGCCAGTTGCCCGGCGGTCCCCTCGGCCGAGGAGTCGACGCAGTGCGTGGCTCCGAAGCCGCGGGCCGCTTCGAGCTTGGCCGTGTTCACGTCGACGGCCGCGATGACCTCGCAGCCGCTCAGCGAGGCGGCGATGACGGCGGCCACGCCGACGGCCCCGACCCCGAAGACCGCGATCGACGAGCCGGGGCGTGGCCGCAGCACATTGAGCACACCGCCCGCTCCGGTCTGGAAGCCGCAGCCGAAAGGTCCGGCCCGCAGCAGGTCCCACGACGGGTCGATCCGGACGACCGCCCGCTCCGGTGCGACGACATGGCTGGCGAACGAGGACTGACCGAGGAAGTGTGCGTTGACCTCCAGCCCCCCGTGGGTCACCGCGGTGGAGCCGTCGGGCCGGCGGCCGGAGAAGTTCACCGCGTCGAAGCTGCGGCAGTAGGCGGGCGAGCCCGTCAGGCACAGGGCGCAGGTACCGCACGAGGTGAAGGACATGGCGACGTGGTCGCCCGGACGTACGGAGGTGACCTGCGCGCCGACCCTCTCGACAATGCCCGCCCCTTCGTGCCCGAGCAGCGCGGGCGTGGGGAAGAAGCCGGCGAACTCAAGGTCCGTACCGCAGACACCGACGGCGGCGACGCGGACGAGCACCTCGTCCGGGCGGGGATCTTCCAGGTCCACTTCGGTCAGGACGAACGGCTGTCCGGGCTGCTCCAGCAGAGCGGCGGTGGCACGCACGGGGCCTCCTCAGAGCCTCACAAAGCGAGACTGCATATTGACATGCGTGACAGGGCCGGTCAATGTTCCCTTCATGGCGGCTCTAGGCTTTCCTTCCTCCCAGCACTTCATCGACGGCACGTGGGTGGCGGCCCGCGACGGCGGCACGCTGGACGTCCTCGATCCGGCCACCCGACAGGTGATCACCGAGGTCGCCCGGGCGGGCCGCGCCGATGTGGACGACGCGGTCACCGCCGCGCGCCGCGCCTTCCCCGCCTGGGCGGCGACCAGCCCGAGCGAGCGCGGGGCGCTGATCCGGCGCTGGGCCGACCTCATCATCACCGAGATCGAGGCGCTCGCGGCCGTCGAGGCACAGGACGTCGGCAAGCCCCTGTCCGGGGGGCGGACGAACATCTACATCGCCCACGGCATCATCGACTACTTCGCCGGCGCGGCCGACAAGCTCACCGGGGTCACGCTGCCGACCCGCAGTCCCGACTACCTGGGCTACACGGTTCCCGAGCCGTACGGCGTGTGCGCCATCGTCATCCCGTGGAACGTCCCCGCCGTGCTCACCGCCGCGAACGTGGCGCCGGCGCTCGCCGCGGGCAACACCGTCGTCCTCAAGCCGTCCGAGATCGCACCGCTGGCCCCGTTCGCACTCGCCGAACTCGCCTGCCGCGCCGGATTCCCGCCGGGTGTGATCAACGTCGTGGCGGGCCTCGGCCCGGAGGCGGGCGTCGCCCTCACCTCGCACCCGGGGGTCGACCACATCAGCTTCGTCGGCTCCACCGCCACCGGGCGGGCGATCATGGCGGCTGCAGCACAGAACCTCGTCCCGGTGAAGCTGGAACTCGGCGGCAAGTCGCCGAACGTGCTCTTCGCCGATGCCGACCTCGACACGGCGATCCCCGCGATCGTCACCTCCATCACCGAGAACGCGGGGCAGAACTGCTACGCCGGTTCCCGGCTGCTCGTGGAGGCGTCGGTGCACGATGAGGTGGTGGAGCGGGTCGCCGCCGCCATGGCCGCGGTCAAGACCGGGCCGTGGGAGGCCGACTTGGACATGGGGCCGTTGGTCAGTGCCGCGCAGTTCGCCCGCGTCAGCGGCTTTCTGGCGCAAGCGCCTCGCGAGGGGGCTCGGCTGGTCACCGGTGGCGGAACCGCCGACGAGGGGTGGTTCGTCCGGCCGGCCGTGTTCGACCGCGTGGAAACGCGCATGCGCGTCGCCCGCGAGGAGGTCTTCGGCCCGGTTCTCGCCGTCCAGTCGTTCCGCGACGCCGTCGAGGCGACAGAGCTGATGAACGCCACCGACTTCGGTCTCCTGGCATGCGTGTGGACCAACGACCTCTCGCGGGCGCTGCGGCTGGCGAAGGACGTCCGCTCCGGGCAGGTGGCGGTCAACCAGTTCCACGACGCCGGAGTGATCGGCTTTCCGTTCAACATGCAGAAGGACAGCGGCTTCAGCAGGGGCGGCGGGTACGCGGCGCTGCGCGAGTACACCCAGGAGAAGGGCGTGGCCATCCGGCTGCTGACCCGCTGAGACCGGACACGACGGGTGCGACGGGGGCACCGCCGGAGCTCCTCCAAGCGGTCCGGCACCCGGACCGATGACTGACCTGCCGCGCGGGCGGCGGACCGTGGCGCCGCCCGCGCGTGCCTGAGGACGACAGCGGTCTTGGTCCGGGTGAGCCGTGCGCGTGGGCGCCGGGCGGCACCGTACTGCACGGACAGCGACTCACGACCTCGCGCTGAAACGGCACTCGCTCATTGCTTGTCGGCCGGACGCGGAACCGGCATCTCACTTGTCGCCGAGCCGCCTCGCGGCCCGGCGACAGCTGTCTTTTCACCGGCCTCCACCCGTTGCCACCTGGGCTGTCGGCCTCGTGAGGAAGCGGAACGCCGACGAGGCGAAGAAGTGGTGCAGGAGCGTTGACACCCATCGGGCAGCGGCGGCAGAGTACCTCACAATACGTTCCACCGACTCGCAATGCGAGACAGGTGAAGGTGAGGAGGCTGCGCGGTGCAAGCCATGGTGCAGACCGAATTCGGCGGGTACGCGGGGGCGTTCCCGCAGGACGTCCCGGAACGCAAACGCAGACCGAGCGACCTCGTCGACGTCGCGTACCGTGGGCCGAACCGCCCGGCCCTGCCACAGGTCAAGGGTGCGGGCCCGAACCCTGGCCGCTGTCCCACGCACGTGCCGGGAACGGACTTCGGCGCATCGGAGGCGTCGGCCGGTGCTGCGGACGGCTCGGTCGTCCGAGACCCCGGGTCCCGGTCGCTCACCGCCCGCGCCGACCGCCCGCATTCACCCATCGGCGAGGGCGTGATCAACCCATGAGCGACCTGCTGATCGTGGGCGGCGACGTCGTCACGATGGACTCCGCGCGGCGCGTCCTCACCGGTGCCACGGTCGCCGTGTCGGAGAACAGCATCGCCGCGCTCGGCACGGCCGAGGAACTGCGCGCCCGCTTCCCTGGAGCGCGGGAGATCGACGCGTCGGGCTGTGTCGTCATCCCGGGCCTGATCGACGCACACCAGCACACGACCGTCGACCCCCTCGTGCGCAGCATGGTCCCGGACAGCATCGGCTCGCAGGAGTCGATCTTCGACTGGATCGTCCCGCTGCACGCCCACGCCGACGGTGACGACGACGAACTGGCCGCGACCATCACCGCCGTTGAGTGTCTGTCCCGGGGCATCACCACGGTGCTGGAGCCTGGCACGGTGGCCTACCCCGAACGCGTCGCCGCCGGTCTGGGCGCGGTGGGTGTCCGCGCACGGGTCGGCGGCTGGGGCTGGGACGCCAAGGACGTGCCGCTCGGCGCGCCCGCGCACGAGGTGCTCGCCCGGCAGGAGGACATCGTCCGGTCCCTGCCGGTCACCGGACCGGTCACCGGGTGGGTGACACTCGTCGGCCACGACCTGGCCAGCGATGAACTGTTCACCGGGGCCGCGAGCCTGGCCGAACGGCTCGACACGGGGCTGACCTGGCACATCTCGCCGGGACCCGCGGACGTCGAGGCATACGCGCTGCGGTGCGGGCGTCGTCCGGTGGTCCACTTCCGTGAGCTGGGCGTACTCGGCCCGCGTCTGCTTCTGGGGCACGCTGTGTGGCTCGACGACGCGGAGGTCGACGCGATCCTGGAGACCGGCACCTCGGTCGCCTCCTGCCCGGGGGCCTGTCTGCGGCTCGCCCAGGGGTACACCCGCGCCTCGCGCCACGCCGAACTGGTGCGCAGGGGCGGCCGGGTGGCGCTGGGCTGCGACGCGCACAACGCGGGCGATGCCCCGGACATTCTTCTGGCCGCCTACCTGTTCGCCGCGCTGGAACGCGACCGTGACCTGCCCGACCCGATCCGCGCCGAGCAGGCGTTCGCGCTCGCGACGGTCGACGGCGCCGAGGCGATCGGTCTGGGCGACCGGATCGGCTCCCTGGAAGTGGGCAAGGCGGCCGACATCGTCGTACTCGACACCACAGACCCCGCCTGGACACCCCGGGGCGATCTGGCCCGCCAGCTCGTATGGGGCCATGTGTCGCGCACCGTTCGTGATGTGCTGGTCGACGGCCGCGTGGTCGTCCGTGACCGGCGGCCGACAGGCGTTGATCCGGACGCCCTCGCAGCCGCTGCCGCCGACCGCTCCGCCGCCCTCCTGCGGCGCGCGGGTCGCACACCCCGCCCGACCTGGCTCACGGAGTCGGCCGCGGGCCGGTGAAAGGTGCCCACCGTTGAACGTCGTAGACATTCCGCCTCCCTGCAGCACACCACCTGCGCGCCGAGCGCGCCCGCGTCACCACCGATGACTCCTGCGTGGTGCGTCGCCGCGAGCGAGGAACCTCCCCTTCCCGCACAAGCGGGTCTCCCGTGCCGAGCCACACCGAGGCATCGAACCCGCTGACGCACCGCCACCCCCGCCGCCACAACCGCCCCGACGGGGCGGTGCCACCCAGTGAATGGACTCACGCACATGACTTCACACAGCATGCTCCGGCGCCGGGTGGCTGCGGTCGGCCTCGCCCTCGCGGGTGCCCTCGCGCTGTCCGCGTGCGCCGACAACGCGGCGACGGCGCCCAAGGCCACCCCTGGGGCGAGCGGCGGCAGCGGCTCCGGGCTCAAGGGGCCCGATGTCAACGGCGACGGCAAAGTCGTCATCGGTGTCCTCAGCCCTGGCGACATCAACGACCGCGGCTACTACCAGAGCTTCGTCGACTCGGCGGACGCCTTCGCCAAGGAGAAGGGCTGGACGGTCGTCAAGCGCGGCAGTGTGCCCCCGAGCGACGCGCTCACCGCGGCACGCGCGCTGTGCCAGCAGCAGGTCGACCTGGTTGCGCTCGGCGCGAGTGAACTGAAGACCGCCATCCCCGCCTCGGAGGAGCCGGTCTGCGCCAGGTCCGCCTGGTATGTGCCGATGCAGGGAAACATCGACCAGACCCCGCGCATCGTGCTGTCCACCGACGACCCCAACCAGTCCATGCTCGTCGCCGGCTACGCCGCGGGCCTGAAGATGAAGGCGGCCGGCCACACCAAGGCGGGGTTCATCACCGGCCTGAAGGCCGACTTCAGCGTCGCCGCCTCCACGGCCTTCCTGGCCGGGATCCGGGAGGTCGTGCCGAAGGCCACCCTGACCACCACCTACACCGGCGACTTCAACGACTCGGCGAAGGCCAAGGAGGCCACCCAGGCGCAGCTCAGCCAGGGTGTCAAGGTCATCTACCCCTACCTCGGCGGCGCCACCGACGCCTCCGCGAACCTCGCGAACGCGGGCGGCGCACTGACCCTCACCCCGGGCACCGACCGGTGCGACTCGAACAGCCCCAAGTTCGACATCTCGGTGTTGTTCAGCCCGGGCGACTACTTCCGCGCCGCACTGCAGGAGTTCGCCAAGGACAACCTGAAGATGGGCACGACACGCGTGTGGCAACTGGGCGTCGACCCCTACCCGACCGTCAAGATCTGCCACGGACAGGGCGACGAGGACCAGCAACTCGCGTCGTTCATCAAGAAGATCGGCAACAAGGAGATCGACCCGGCGGCCGAGGTCAAGCGCCTCGGCTGACATGCCGACACCCACGAGGAAGATCAGCGATGACACCGACGACCTCAGCGGTTCCGATCCTCGAACTGCGCGGCATCACCAAATCCTATGGATCCGTCACGGCCTGCGACGCCGTGGACCTCAGAGTCGACGCCGGCGAGATCCACGGACTCCTGGGTGAGAACGGGGCAGGCAAGTCCAGCCTCATGAAGGTCCTGCTCGGGCTGGTCCGGCGCGACACCGGCACCGTCCTGGTGCGCGGCGAGGAGGTCGCGCTGGACAGCCCGCAGGAAGCGGCCGAACTGGGCATCGGCATGGTGCACCAGCACTTCAGCCTCATCAACGGCCTGACCGTGTGGGAGAACGTGGCACTGGGCGACACCGGCAAGGTGAACAAGCAGGCCGTCTGCGACGGCATCGCCGAGGTCTCCGCGCGATACAAGCTGCCCGTCGACCCCGAGGCGCGCGTCGACGCGCTCTCGGCCGGCGAGCGGCAGCGGGTCGAGGTGGTCAAGTGCCTGCGGCGCGACCCGCAGATCCTGATTCTGGACGAGCCGACCTCGGTGCTGACCCAGGCCGAATCGCAGGAACTGTTCGCCGTGCTCGACCGCGTGGTGGCGAACGAGGGCCGCGCCGTGATCCTCATCAGCCACAAACTCGCCGAGATCGCCCAGGCCACGGACCGGGTGACGGTCCTGCGCAAGGGCCGTGTCGCCTTCCGGGCGGTCACGTCCGACACCACTCCACAACTGCTCGCCCGGCAGATGGTGGGCCGTGAGGTGTCGCTGGGCGAGGAGGGCGCGGCCCTCGGCCTGCTGCCGGTGCAGCAGACGCGCGCCGGCCACGGCGGGGCGCACGACCGGCAGCAGGCCGTGCTGCGCCTCGCCGGACTCACCGTCGTACAGGGCGGGGTCGAGGTTCTCGGCTCCGTCGACCTGACCGTGGGCGCGGGCGAGATCGTGGGCCTCTACGGCGTGGAGGGCAACGGCCAGTCGATCCTCGGCGATGTCCTTGCCGGGCTGGTCGCGCCGACCGAAGGCACCATCGACGTCGCCGGGAACCGCGTCGACGTCACCCGGCCCGGCGCGCTGTCCAAGGCCGGTCTCGGCATCGTGCCGGAGGACCGCCACCACAGCGGCGTCATCCTTGACATGAGCGTCGCCGAGAACCTGACGATGAAGTCGTTGGACGAGGTCAGCGGCCGGTTCCTGCTGCGGCGGCGCGCGACGCTCGCTCAGGCCCGCCGTCTCGCGGACGAGTTCAACATCGTCACGCCGTCGCTGGACGCGCCGGTGCGCAGCCTCTCCGGCGGCAACCAGCAGCGGGTCGTCCTCGCCCGGGAACTGTCCGGCGACACCAGGGTCCTGGTGGCCGCGCAGCCCACCCACGGGCTTGACGTCGGTGCCATCGAGGACATGTACGCCCGGCTGCGCAGAGCGGCCGACGAAGGCGTCGGAGTGCTGCTCATCTCCACCGAACTCGAGGAAGTCATGGCTCTTGCATCCTGGATCGCGGTGATCTCCTCGGGGCGGATCAGCGGAGCGCTCCCCGTCTCCGAGGCGACCCCCGAACGCCTCGGCATGCTGGTGGGCGGTGAGGCAGCATGAGAGCCGCCCCGACGATGGCGCCGGACGATCTCGGCCGACGCGTCCTCGCCCATCTGCGACCGGGCCGCGACGGCTGGCTGACCGCGAGTCTCACCATCGTGCTCGTCGCCGTCGCCCTGGGCGTGTCCACGCTCCTGCTCACCCTGACCGGTGCCTCGCCGAGTGCCTCGCTGTCCGCCATCTGGACCGGAAGTCTGGCCAACACCACCGGCTGGACGACGACGCTGCTCAACGCCGCGCCGCTGCTGCTGGTGGCGGTCGGCGCGGCCATCTGCGCCTCCGCCGGCACCTTCAACATCGGACAGGAAGGACAGGTGCTCATCGGTGGTCTGTTCGGCGCCTGGGTCGGGCTGCGGCTGGCCCTGCCCGGCCCGATGCTGGTGGTCGTGGTGATGGCCGCCGCGGCGGTCGGCGGTGGCCTCTGGGCCGCGCTCAGTGCGCTGATGTACCGCTTCCGCGGTGTCAACGTCGTGGTGAGCACCTTGCTGATGACATTCCTCGCCATCCAGCTCGTCACCTTCGCGGTCAGCACCCCGTGGCTCCAGGAGAGCGCCCAGGGCTCCTCGGGCATCGCCGACGCGCAGTCCAACCCCCTGCCGGCCGACGCCTTGCTCGGCGGCCTCGGGCACTACCCCTCGGTGCAGTTGAACGCGGGACTGTTCCTCGCGCTCGTCGCCGCGGTCGGTGTCGCGCTGGTGCTGAGCCGCAGCCGGTGGGGTTTCCGGGTACGCATGGCGGGACTGAATCCGCTGACGGCCCAGCACACCGGAGTCCGGGTGGCCGCGCTCGGCGGCTTCACCCTGGCACTGTCGGGCGCCTTCGCGGGGCTGGCGGGAGGGCTGCTGCTGGCCAGCCCTGTCAGCCCCAACCGGCTGCAGGCCGGGCTCTCGGACAACGTCGGCTGGGACGGCCTGCTCGTCGCGCTCGTCGCACGCAACCGGCCTCTGATCGCGATACCGGTGTCGTTCGGGTTCGCTGTGCTGCGGGCGGGCGGGGACTTCCTCTCGGCCACCGGGGTGCCGTACTACCTCGTCGACATCGTCAAGGCGTTGCTCGTCCTCGCGTTCGTCGCACCGCCCCTCCTCGTCGGCCTCCTCCGCGGACGGCGCGGTGCCACACCGCCGACGCCGTTCCCCCTGCCCGCTGTCCCGACCAAGATGAAGGCGGCCGTGTGAGCGTTCTGGACAACACCACGACCGTTCTGGCGAGCGGTGTCCGGCTGACCGTGCCGCTGGCGTTCGCCGCCTGCGGTGAGTACCTGGCCCAGCGCGCCGGAGCGATGAACATCTCCGTCGAGGCGATGATGCTCGGCGCCGCGTTCACCTCCATCGCCACCGCGAGTGCGACCGGCAGCGCCACCGCCGGTCTCGCGGTCGGCGTGGTGACCGGCCTCGTCATCGGCTTCGTGCACGGCAACCTCTCCCACCGTGCCCAGATCAACACCTTCGTCGTCGGCCTCGTGCTGAACGCGCTGGTACTCGGGCTCACCAGCTACCTGATCACCACTCAGCAGTTCGCCTCGCACCAGGTGGGGGTGCTGTCGATCCCGCTGCTGAAGGACATCCCGCTCATCGGTCAGGTGCTGTTCTCCGGACGCTGGCCCGCCTACCTGCTGATCCTGCTGGTGCCGCTCACCTGGTGGCTGGTGGACCGCAGCCGCTGGGGCCTGGAGCTGCGGGCGGTGGGGGAGAACCCGCAGGCCGCCGATGTCACGGGCATCAAGGTCGGTGTGCGGCGCCGGCAGGCCCTGCTGTGGTGCGGCGCACTCGCCGGTCTCGGGGGCGCCTACCTCGCGGTCGGCGAGGTCGGATCGTTCAACCAGAACATGACCGCCGGACGCGGGTACATCGTCATCGCCGCGGTGATCTTCGGGGCGTGGCGGCTCGGCCGTACCCTGCTCGGCTGCCTGGTGTTCGGCCTCTCCGACGCGATGCGCCTGGCGCTCCCCGCGCTCGGTGTCACCCTCAACGCCCAGCTCCTCGTCGCGGCCCCGTATCTGCTCGCGCTTCTCGCCATGCTGCTGTTCGCCACCCAGCACCGAGAACCCGCCGCACTCGGCCGGCCCTTCCAGCGCGGCTCGGCCTGACGGCGCGTGGACGCCGTGCGGGCGAAACGGGGAGGCCGGCTGTGAACGACACCCGCGCCACGGTCGAGGCGTACCTGGCCGCGCTGAACGCGCACGACGCCGACGCCGTGGCGGCCTGTGTGGCCGAGGACTTCGTCAACGAACACACCTCGTCGATGGGCCGGAGCCGCAAGGGCCGCGCAGAGTACCGCGCGGCCCTGACCGGGTTCCTGGAGGACTTCACGGACCTGCGCTATGTGCCCGAGCGACTCATCGTCGACGGCGAGTCGGCTGCGGTGCCGTACGTCATGACGTTCCGGATGCGCTCGGTCGGCGACCGCCCCGTGCGCGTCCGCGGGGTCTTCGTGTTCACCGTCGTGGGCGGTCTCATCACGCGCCGCACGGACTACTGGGACAGCGGCGAGGTGCGGCGCCAACTGGCGTGACACCTCTCGGGAAGACACCGGCGAGGGCAGGTGCACACACCGCGACCCCGGCCCGCAACTGCTGCGGCCGGGGTCCGAGATGTCCGTGGTCGTGTGGCGGTCACGCTCCCACGTGGGGATGGTCGTGGCCGACGCGGCCTGCTTTGCGGGCTCCGCCGGGGGAGCCCAGGGGCGGGGTGCCGAGAGTGAAGAACTCGGCGTTGACCTGCTCGAAGTGCTTGCTGTGCGCGGGCAGGTCTTCGTGGTGGAAGATGGAGATCTGCGGGCAGACCGGTTCGCAGCGCCCGCACTCGACGCATTCGTCGGGCTGGATGTAGAGCATCCGGTCGCCCTCGTAGATGCAGTCGGCTGGGCACTCTTCCATGCAGGACTTGTCCATGACGTCGACGCAGGCGTCGGTGATGACGTACGGCACGCGCTTGTCGCCCTTCACACGATCGTGCGGAACAGGATGATGGCGGCGCCGGCACCGCAGGCTCTCGGCTCGGCCCGATCGCTGACGCCACCGCCGATGACCAGCGGGTCGGCCGAGGAGCGTGCGGTCGGCTCCCGGCTCGGCCCCAGAACTGCAGATGCTCAGCCCCACAGCTCCTGGATGGTCGAGAACACCTTCTGGTTGTGCGAGAACTCGATGGTGTTGCCGTCGGGGTCGTTCACGGCGCAGATGTACCCGATGTGGGCGGCCATGTCCATCGGTTCCCACCGCAGGTTGCCCGTCTCGCGTGCCTTCGCTGCGACCTCGTCCACGTCCTCGCGGTGGGGCAACTCGATACCGATGTGCGCGAACGGCGCCAGCGTCGGCACCTTCTTGCCCGGCTCGATGCCGAAGCGCGCCCCGACCTCGGGAAAGAACTCGGCGAGGACAAGGACGAAAGCCGAGTCGACCTGGCCCTTGTTCGACAGCCAGGCGCTGCGCCCGTTGTCGTCGTCGTTCTTCGTGACCAGCACCAACGGGGTGATGCGCTCGTAGAACTCGATCGATTGGTCCAGGTCGCTGACCGGGATGGCGACATGGGTCCAGCGGGGTTCGGTCAGTTCTGCCATGGTTCTGCTCTCCTCATTCGTTCGTGTCGTTCGTGTCGTTCGGCGCGACCGCGACGCTCGGCCGTGCGGTCAGACGGTGGGCCACTTGGCCCGGTCGGGCAGGCCGGAGCGGGCCACGATGCCCTCACCGGCGGTCTGGGCGCGGCGCAGGAGGTCGTCCTCGTCGATCGTCGTGCAGCGGTAGTTGTCGACGACGCGCCGCCCGTCGACGAACACGGTGTGCACACCCCGCCCGTCGGCCGACCACACGAGCTGGTTGGCGACGTTGTGCAGTGGCCGCCACTCCGGCCGGTTGGTGTCGTGCAGCACCAGGTCGGCCTTCTTGCCCGTCTCGATCGAGCCGATCTCGTGCTCGGCCTGGAGTCCGCGGGCGCCGTTGCGGGTGGCCATCGCGAACGCGTCCTCGGCCGGGAAGATCGTGGCGTCACGCCGGGCGTCCTTGAACAGACCGGCGACGAGGTAGGTCGCGCGCATCAGGTCGTGGTAGTTCGAGGCGTTGTTGCCGTCGGTGCCGATCGCTACATTGACACCGGCTTCCACCATCTCGGGGAACTTGCCGATCTGGGTCACGCCGTACGACACCTTCAGCGCCGTGGTCGGACAGTGCGACACGCTCGTCCCGGTGCGGGCGAGCAGCGCGACCTCGTCGTCGTCGACGTGGACGGCATGGGTCAGGATCACGTTGTTGCCCAGCACGCCGAGCTTGTCGAGGTGCACCATCGGCCGTTGTCCGTACGACGCGAGGAACCCCTCGGGGTCCATCGCCGCCGGCGACATGTGGAAGCTGAACCCGGTGCCGTACTCGATCGACAGGGCTTTCGCCGCCCGCCACAGCTCGTCGCTGCAGCAGGTGTGGCCGATGATGATGGGCCATGCCTGGATACGGCCGTCGGCCACTGAGGCGTACCGGTCCATCGAGTCTTCGAGGCGCGTGATCGCCTGTGCGGTCGACATGCGCAGCACCTCTGGCGTGGGGACCAGATCCCACGCCCACGGTCCGACGCGGGCGCGAATGCCGATCTCGCTGAGGGCCTCGACGACCGGGTCGATGAACCGGATCGTGCCGGCCTCCAGGAACGCGGTGGTGCCGCTCTTGAGCATCTCCAGCGCCGCGAGCTGGGCGGAGATGTGCTCATCCTCCTCGGTGTAGTACGTGTGGATCGGTGTGAGCCACTCGAAGACGTTCTCCAGGAACGGGGTGTCGTCCGGGACGAAACCGCGCGTGAGCGGTTCGCCGGTGATGTGCACATGCGTATTGATCAGCCCCGGGGTGACGACGAACCGTTCACCGGCGATGACGGTGTCGCTGTGCCACTGGGCGGTCACGTCGGCGGTCTTGCCGACGGCCACGATCAGGTCGCCCCGGATGGCGACCGCTCCGTCGCTGATCACGCGGCGGGAGTCGTCCATGGTTACGACGTGGGTGTTGACGATCAGGGTGTCGGCGGGTGCCGTGGTGTTCGGGGAATTCACGAGATGGCCTCCGGGGTGCGGGAGCGGATGAGGCGGACGTGCTGGCGCGGCACCGGCTCGAACGAGCCGACCAGCTCGGCGCCGGCCGCTTCGGCCCACGCGCGCAGGTCCGCGACCGTGACACCGAGCCCCGCTGTCGAGGCCAGCATCGTCAGGGACAGCAGCAGTTCGTGGCGCGCGGCGGCACAGACGGCGCCGCGGTCCTCGCCACCGCTGTCGTCGTGTCGGGTGCGGGCCGGATCGGGACGCGTGTAGTCGACGACCACGACCACCCCGTCCGCACCGGCCAGTTCGACCGCGCGGGCGAGCAACCGCCGGGCACGCTCGTCCGGTTCGGCGCGCAGCACATGTGCCAGGACGACGACATCGGCGGCGGCGACCGGGAGATCGGCCTCCAGATAGTCGCCGGCGACGGTGATCACATGTTCACGCAGGCCGGCCTCTCTGGCCGCCTGCTCGGCGATCGGCAGCACGTTCGGCCGGTCGACGGCGATCACCGTGCCGCTGGGCCGGGTGCGCAGCAGTGCAGTCAGCCACGCCCCCGAGCCGCAGCCGAGGTCCACGACCGTCGGCTGCCTCGGCCACCACCCGCGGCGCTCCAGTTCGGCGGCGACAGCGCTCGCCACGCGGGCCTGGGTCGGGCCGGTGGCGCGCACGAGCGCCGGGTACAGCGCGGTCAGGTCGGCTGTCACGGCGGGCTCGGGTGCGCCGGTGCGGATGGTTTCGGCCAGGCCCGGCCAGGCTCCCGGCGGCCCGGGGGAGTACCGTACGAGTGCTGCCATGGAGGCAGGCGCGGACGACACCAGGTAGTGCTCGGCCACGGGCGTGAGCCTGAAGCGACTCCCGACGGCGGCGAGCAGGCCGAGTGCGACAAGCGTCTCGGCCAGCACGGTCACCGGGGTGTCCTCGGCCGCACCGATCGAGGCCGCCAACTGCTTGGCGTCCAGGCCCTTCCCGGAATCGGCGTGCTCCGCCAGGGCGTCGAACAGGCCGAGGTCGAGCGCGGCCGAGAGCGCCCAGTAGGACGTGAAACCATTGATCACGTCCCATACCGGAGCCGGTCCGGCCGGGGTGGCGTTCGTCGTGTTCATGGGCGCAGCACGATCTTGCCGGTGGCCTGCCGCGACTCCATCCGCTGCTGTGCCGCCGCGGCCTCGGTCAGCGGGAACTCGCTGTCGAGCGGGGTACGGAACGTCGAGGCCCAGTAGGCGTCGAGCATCGCGGCGAACTCGCGGCGGTCGTAGGGGTCCGAGCCGAGCAGTCGCAGCCCGAAGTGGTAGGCGTAGACGAGGTCGAACTCGGCCCGGTTTCCCGTGGTGTTGCCGAGGAACACCAGTCGCCCGCGCGGCGCGAGGCTGTAGATGCCGGTGTTCCACGTGGCCGGGCCGACATGATCGAGTACGAGGTCGGCGCCCCGCCCGCCGGTGAACTCGCGCACGGCCGCCACGACGTCGCCGGTCGTCGAGTTGACCACGACGTCGGCACCCAGGCCGCGTGCGTAGTCAATCTTCGCGTCCGAGCTGACCGTGGTGACCACGCGGGCACCGGCGGCCTTGGCCAACTGGATCAACGCGGTGCTGACACCGCTGCCCGCCGCGTGGATCAGCACCGTCTCGCCGAGGCGGACCTTGCCGATCTCGATGAGCGCGTGCCAGGCCGTCATCCAGATCGTCGGCACGACGGCCGCGTCGACCAGATCGACCTCGTCCGGCACGTGGTGCACATTGGCCGCCGGGACGAGAACGTACTCGGCGTAGCCGCCGGCCAGGGTGGCGCCGATGACACCCGCGCTCGGGCATCCGCCGTCCTTTCCGGCGGCGCAGCTCTCGCAACGACTGCACGGCACGGCCGGGTTCACCACGACGCGCGTGCCCTCGGCGAGCGTGGCCGCCTTGCCCGCCTGCCCGTTGCCCGCCCGCCCGTTGCCCGCCGGGCCGACCGCGGCGACGGTGCCCGCGATGTCCATGCCGCTCACGTGCGGCAGCTTGAAGCCGGGGATCAGCCCGGGCCCGCGTCGTTGCAGGACATCGAGGTGGTTGAGGCCGCAGGCCGCGACGCGTACGAGCACCTCGTCCGGCCCCGGTTCGGGCACCGGGACGTCGGCGACCTGGAGCACCTCAGGTCCGCCGTGTGTCTGATGGAGTACAACCTTCATGGGAGAGACCTCCGCTGGCTGTGTGACTTCTGTTGCCGGCCAGCTCGTTGCACGCCTGGCCGGCATGCAACGGTCTCCGCGGAGCGCCGAAAACGCTCCCCCTGACCGATTTGTTGCCCATCGACCAAGTGGGCCGGAACGCTATGGCGCCGGTCGGGGGTTGTCAATGCTCCTCACCAAGTCGCCGTGAATCCCGGCGAGCCCGGTACCGGCGTCCGTTCAGGCCAGCGCACCTCCGACACCTCGTCCAACGCTGTCCGGACAGGAGCCCTCGCATGCCTTCAGTCCACACCTGCGTATTGCTTGACATGATGCCATCTCGCATTGAAAGATGCCTGTCATGCAGGTAGTGACGATGCAGGCCGGCCTGGGCCGGATCGAGGACGGGGCTGCCGCCCTGCTGGACACTGCATTTCCGCACGTCAGAGCGGTCCTTCAGCAGGAGGGCTCGCTGCGCTGTCTGGCCTCCTGCCCGGTGCGTCGGCGCATCCCGCTCGAAGAGGTCACCCCCACGGCACTGTTGGGCCGCCCCCGCGCGGTGTGGGGCGTCGGACTCAACTACGTGTCCAAGGCCGCCCGGACCGGCCGGGGGCTGCCCGAACAACCGATCCTGTACCTGGCCGCCTCGTCAGGCGTGTCGGCACCCGGCGCTCAGGTGGTGATCCCGCGGGCCGCGACCGAACCCGACTACGAGGGGGAGATCGCGGTCGTCGTGGGACGCCGGCTGTACCAGGCGAGCGAGTCGGAGGTATGGCCGGCGGTCGCCGGAATCACCGCTGCCAACGACATGACGGCCCGTGATGTCATGCGCACTACAGGCATCCCTGTCCTCGCCAAGAGCTACCCGGGGTTCACACCGCTCGGCCCCTCGCTGCGCACTACCGACGATCTCGCGGACCGCGACGCCATCGGTGTACGGACCCGGATCAACGGCGAGCTTCTGCAGGACGACACGAGCGCCGGGATGATCTTCCCGATCCCCGATCTGCTCAGCAGACTGTCGTGGTTCGCTGCGCTCGAACCCGGCGATGTCGTCCTCACCGGAACCCCGGCCGGCACCGGCCAGGACCGCGCGTGCTTCCTCGCCGACGGCGACGAGGTACGAGTCGAGGTGGACGGCGTGCTGCCCCTCCTCACCCGCATCGTGCGTCCCTCGGACGCGTCACCGCGCGACCACCGGCCGACCGAACAGGTCGGCTGACCGCCCCTCACCCTGGAGCAGACACCGATGTCCCACTCCTCTGCGCCGTCCTACGACCTCGTCCTGACCGGCGGCACCGTCATAGACCCGGCATCGGCCACGAACGCCCGGCTCGACGTGGCGGTCACCGGTGACCGTATCGCCGCGATCGGCGAGGGTCTGGCGGCCGACGCGGCCCGCGCCATCGACGTCACCGGCTCCACCGTGCTACCGGGCCTCGTCGAGGGCCACACCCACATCTTCCAGCACGTCTCCGCCGTCGGCGCCCCCGCCGAGGAAGCCCATCTGCGCCGCGGCGTGGTCGCGGCGGCGGATGCCGGCACAGCCGGCGCCTCGACCTTCGCGGCCTTTCGCAAGCTGGTGGTCGAACCCAACCCGCTGCGCATCGTCAACTTCCTCAACGTCTCCGTGCTCGGCCTGATCGACTTCAGATTCGGTGAGCTGCTGAACCCCGACACCCTGGTCCCCGAGGACGCGCTCGCGACCGCCGAGGCCCACCCCGACATCGTGCGCGGGTTCAAGATCCGTCTCTCCGAGGACGTCGTCGGCGAGAACTGGGAGTCTCTGCTGAAGAAGTCCGTGGCGCTGGCCGAACAGGCCGGTCTGCCGCTGATGCTGCACATCGGCGAGACCGCGGAGCCGCTGCCCGTCGTACTGGACCACCTGCGCCCCGGCGACATCGTGGCGCACTGCTACACCGGCAAGCCGCACGGAATCCTCGACGGTGACCATGTGCAGCCCGCCGTCACCGCCGCCCGTGAGCGCGGCGTGCTGTTCGACTCCGCCCACGGCAGGAGCAACCTCAGCTTCGAGGTGGCGCGCCGGGCGATCGCCGACGGATTCCTGCCCGATGTGCTCAGCTCCGACACCAGTGCGCGCAACTGGCGCGGCCCGGTGTTCGACCTGCTCACCAGCATCTCCAAGCTGGTCGCGCTCGGCGCGCCGCTGGAGGAGTGCGTCCGGCGGGCCACCGTCGAGCCCGCGCGACTGCTCGGGCTCGACACCGAGGGCTACGGGCGCCTGGAGGTCGGCGGGCGGGCCGATGTCACCGTCGTCACCGAGACCGACGAGGTCACCCTGCCCGACGCCGCAGGCAACACGATTCTCGCGCCGCGCCTGGAGCCGACCGTGGTGCTGCACGGTGGCGCCGAGGTCGACATCGTGCCGTGGCGAGGTCTGCGGTCGGCCTGACCGACCGGCACGCCCAGGGGAGGTTCTCATGACCACCGGTTCCGCCCATCCGTTGCGGCGCCGACTGCGAGCGGCCCTCACGGCGGGGAAACCCGCCGTCGGCACCTTCGTCAAGCTGGCGTCGCTCGACGTGGTGGAACTGGCCGCGACGGCCGGGTTCGCGTTCATCGTCGTCGACCTCGAACACTCCACCCTCAGCGAGCGGAACGCCGTCGACCTGGTGCGCCACGCGGACGCCTGCGCACTGGCGGCCCTGGTCCGGGTGCCCGAGGTGGACGCCGCCGCCGTCAACCGGCTCCTGGAGGCCGGGGCGGCCGGGATCCAGTTGTCCATGCTCACCCGCGTCACCCAGGCGCAGGCACTCGTGGCGGCCACTCGGTTCGCTCCGGCCGGCCGCCGCTCCGTGAGCCTTGCCAACCGGGCCGCCCGGTTCGGCGCGGCCCCGCTGGGCGGGTTTCTCCGCGCCGAGCAGGACGACCCGCCGGTGCTCGTGGGGCAGATCGAGACCGCGCGGACCGACCCTCTGCCGGAGCTGGTCGCCGCTCTCGACGTGTGTTTCGTCGGCAGCACCGACCTCGCGGTCGACCTGGGTCTGCCGACGGACCCGGCGGTGCTGCGCGCCGCGGTGAACCGGGTGAACGGCGCCGCCCGTTCCGCGGGGGTGGCGTTCGGAGGCTGGGCGCCGACCCGGGCCGCCGCGGCAGACCTGGGCCTCGATGACGCCGGCTACCTCGTGGTCGGTTCGGACCTGCAGATGCTGGCGGCCGGCCTACGGGCGACCGCCGGAGAGGAAGCTCGATGAGCACACGCAACGCAGCGCTGGTCAACACCGTCGTCAACTGGGACGAACTGCCGGTGACCCAGGTGCGGCCCGGGGTACGTCGCCGCGTCTACGCGACGGACGAAGTGATGATCTGTCACCACGAGCTGCAGGTCGGTATGGAACTCAACCCGCACCGGCACGAGGACTTCGACCAACTGGTCCATATCGCCGAGGGGCGCGCGAACTACTACGTGGACGGTGTCGCGCACGACATGCGGGCCGGCTCGTTCCTGCTCGTTCCCCGAGGCAGCGAGCACTACGTGGAGCCGACCGAGGCCCCTTGCGTGAACATCGACTTCTTCGTCCCACCGCGGGCCGACCTGCTGCCCTGAGCGCCGGACGACCCGTCACGGACCATGGCGGAAGGCCCACCGCGGACCGCGGTGGGCCTTCCGCCGTCGTAGGACGGTCAGCTGCTGTCAGGGGTGCCCAGCCGCTGCGACAACGCGCGGGCGGTCTCCAGCAGTGCCTGGGCCATCGGCGACGTGACATCGTCGGGCACGGTTGCTGTGGTGCCGACGATCGCGAGCGTCCCGCTGATCTTGTCCCCCTCGAAGATCGGCGCCGCGACGGTGCGGACTCCGTTGACCGTGGGGGAGTTGACCGACAGCCCGTGTTGCCGGATGGCCTCCAGCTCCTCGGTGAGTTCGGCCGAGTTGCGGACGGAACGCGGCAGGGTCGGCACCTGCTCCGGGGGCAGCAGCGCGAGGAAGACGCGCCCCTGTGCCGAGGACGTGAGGTTCAGGCGCGAACCTACCCGGACACTGATGCGCACCATGTGGTCGGTGTTGTCCACCGAGCGCACCACGGTCGCCGACTCGCCGTCCCAGACCGACAGCACGATCGTCTCGTCGATACGCCGGACCAGATCCTCCATGTACGGCTCGGCGGCGGCCACGATCGGCAGACCGGCCCGCGCCGCCGAGGCGAGCGTGAGCACCTGGGGACCGAGGGAGTACAGCGAGGTGCGCTCGTCGTACCGGAGCAGATTCGCCGCCCGCAGCGCCTTCGTGTAGCGGTGCGCGGTCGCCTTGCTCGCCCCGAGACGCGCGGTGATCTCGTTGAGGCTCATGTGCGGCTTGCCGACCGTGAACGATCCGAGGATCAGGGCCGCACGCTGCACCGTCTGGATCGTCGGGGCGGTCCTGTCCGGGCCGCCCTGTTCGCCGGTGCCGCGCTGTGCCTTTGTGGGCATGAACGTATCGCTCCCAATCGCACTTGGCCTGCCATAAGACACTGAATGAAACGCCGTATTGAATAGAGTAGTGGTAGTTGGAAGTGTAACGGCGGGGGCGGAGGCACGAGAGCCCCTGCGCGGTGTGCCCTGCCCGGGGGGTGGTCCAGTGCGCGGACTCACGCGTCGGAGGAGTGCCCGGGCGTGATCGAACGAGCCGGGTCCAGCAGGGCGGCGATGTGGTTGACGGCGAGAGCCGCCTCGCCGAAACCGATCGAGATGAGGGTGACCTTGCCGTCGTGGTCGGCGATGTCACCGGCCGCGTACACCCGCTCCCGGCTCGACCGCATGGTGCGGTCGACGAGGATGCGCCGACGGCGCAGTTCCAGTCCCCACCGCTCGATCGGGCCGAGGTCGGCGATGAAGCCGAGCGCGGCCACCACGGTCTGGGCGGGCAGAGTGATCCGGTCGCCGTCGGAGGTGGCGACCACGACCTCCGACACCGCGCCGTCGCCGTGGATCTTCTCGACCTCGTAGGGAGTGAGGACCCGCACCGAGGAGGCGTGAACCTGCTCGACAGTACGTTCATGGGCCCGGAACCGGGCACGCCGGTGCACCAGCGTCACCGACGAGGCGATGGGTTCCAGGGACAGCGCCCAGTCGAGGGCGGAGTCACCGCCGCCGACCACCACGACGTCCTGTCCCCCGAGTTCGTCCAGACGCGGTACGAAGTACCGCAGCCCCCGGTCCAGGTACTCGGAGCCCACCGGGAGTTCGCGGGGGATGAAGTTGCCGATCCCGCCGCACACGAGCACCGCACCCGCGGTGATCCGCGTGCCGGTGTCGGTGGCGGCGACGATGCCCTCGGCGGTGTCGTCCAGTTCGGTGACCCCGTGTCCGAGCAGATAGGTGGGGTTCCACCGGTCGGCCTGTTCGGCCAGCCGGTCCACCAACTCCTGGCCGCGGACGGCGGGGAAGCCGGCCACGTCATAGATGAGCTTCTCGGGGTAGAGCGCGGCGATCTGTCCGCCCACCTCGGGCAGCGCGTCGGCGACCGCCACGCTCATGCCGCGGAAACCGGCGTAGTACGCGCCGTACAGCCCGGTCGGACCGGCGCCCACGATGAGCAGGTCGACGGACACCTCGGCAGCGGCGTCCGTGGCCGCGTGGCCGCTCACGCCGCCACCTCGGGGTGGTCGTGGCCGACGCGGCCTGTTCCGCGGGCTCTGCCGGGGGAGCCGAGGGGCGGGGTGCCGAGAGTGAAGAACTCGGCGTTGACCTGCTCGAAGTGCTTGCTGTGCGCGGGCAGGTCCTCGTGGTGGCAGATGGAGATCTGCGGGCAGACGGGTTCGCGCCGGCACTCGACGCGTTCGTCGGGCTGGATGCAGAGCATCCGGTCGCCCTCGTAGATGCAGTCGGCTGAGCACTCTTCCATGCAGGACTTGTCCATGACGTCGACGCAGGCGTCGGTGATGACGTACGGCACGCGCTTGTCACCCTTCACACGGTCGTGCAGAATGCGAGACGGTGTATCTCAATGTGAAATTGGATGATGGCGGCGTCAGGTCGGGGTGTCAACCGTGTGACGGATGCTTGACACCGCCGAGTTCACCGAGGGAGGCTAATGCGACATACGAGACGGCGTCTCACGGAATGCCGCTCGGGTCGGGACTTGTGAGAGGCAAACTCCGCATGGGAAGCAATCCCCGGACCGCACCAGCAACGATGATCGTCGAAGACTGGGACCAGCTCACCTTCCGGGTCAACCGCGAGGCGTACCGGAGCCCGGAACTGTTCGCCAGGGAACGCGGCTGGGTATGGATGCACACCTGGCTCTACCTCGGGCACGAGACCGAGATCCCCAACCCCAACGACTTCAAGGTCCGCACCCTGGGTGGCCGACCGCTGATCTTCTGCCGGGACACCGCCGGCGAGGTGCACGCGTTCCTCAACTCCTGCCCGCACCGCGGCACCGTGCTGTGCCGCGAGAACGAGGGCTCGACCAGGCTCTTCCAGTGCTTCTACCACGCCTGGACGTTCCGCAACAACGGTGAGGTCGCCGCCATCCCGGACGCCGGCGCGTACGAGTCGAGCGACGAGTTCCGGGCCTCCATGGGACTGCGCGGCGTGCCGCGCCTGGAGATCCACGAGGGGTTCGTCTTCATCTCCTTCGACCCCGACGTCCCGCCGCTGCTCGAACACCTCGGCGACGCCGCCGACTATCTGACGATGATCGAGCAGCAGCACGTCGGCGGCATGACCACACTGCCCGGCACGCAGCTCTACAGCGTGCGCGGCAACTGGAAGCTCGCCGTCGAGAACGCGATGGACGGGTACCACTTCGCACCGACCCACAACACGTTCGTGGGCTACCTGCGGGAGAGCGGCTACGCCGTCACCGACGACAACCAGTACGCGTACAACCTCGGCAACGGCCACGGTCTGCTGGTCCTGACCGGGCACGGCGGGCGGATCAGCATGATCTGGGAACCGCGCTTCGGCGAGGCCGAGCGGGTCCGCACCGACGCCCACCGGGCCGAGATGACCCAGCGGCTGGGGGAGAAGCGGGCGCACCACGTGGCCGACGAGAGCCACATCCTGTTCGTGTTCCCGAACCTGCTGCTGTTCGACATCGAGGGCCTGTCGATCCGTCAACTGGAGCCGGTGGCCCCCGACCAGACCGATGTGCGCGCCTGGCAACTGGTCCCTCGCGCCGAGGACCCGGATACGCGCGCCCTGCGCATGAAGACGGTCGTCAGCTTCGTCGGCCCGGGCGGCCTCGCCACACCGGACGACATCGAGGCGTACGAGGCGGTCCAGCGCGGCATCCAGGCCACGGCGGGCACCGGGATCCCCGAGCTGGACTTCAGCGACATGTCGCGCGGCATGGCCGACGAGGTCAAGGGAGCGCAGGGCCGGTCGGTCGACGAAGGCGCGATGCGCGGCTTCTGGCGGCACTGGATCGACTCCATGGGGTTCGACGACGGCATCGAGATCCACGGCGAGCGTCCCGCTTCCTTCCCGGTGGGGAGGTACGTGCGATGACGACGATCGGCAACCGCAGCTCCGTGTGGTGCGCGGGACGCACCGTCACCCGGCAGGACGTGGAGGACTTCCTCTACACCGAGGCCGACATCCTCGACCGCTGGGACTACGACGGCTGGCTCGCCCTCTTCGAGCCCGGCGCCCGCTTCGAGATCCCGACCACCGACTACCGGCCCGGCTGGTCGCCGCACGAGAACGGATCGTTCGTCGACGATGACTGGGGCCTGCTCCTCGCCCGGGTCAAGCGCCTGAAGTCCCGCAAGGCGCATGCCGAGAACCCGCACTCACGCACCCACCGGCTGGTGTCCAACGTGCGGCTCTGCGAGGGCACCGAGGACTCCTTCAAGGTGGCTGCCTCCTTCGTGGTGCACCGTGCCCGCGACGGGCACTTCGACGCCTACGTCGGGTGGTACGACCACCTCCTGGTGCCCACCGAGGACGGGCTCCGCTTCCGGTTGCGGCGCTCCGTCCTCGGCCACGAGTCGCTCGCGGCGGGCGCCCGACTCAGCTTCATCCTCTGACCGGCGACGGACGGCGACCCGATGATCAGACACACCTTGTCCTTCCGTTTCGCCGAGGGGACCGACCGGACGACGCGCGAGTCCGTGCTGGGCGAACTGCGCACCTTCCCGGACCGGTACCCGGCCATGCGCGGCTTCGTCCTCGGCGAGAACATCAGCACCCGCGACCAGACCTTCACCCACACTATGGCCGTCGACTTCGACAGCCAGGACGACCTGCTCGCCTATCTCGGCAGCGAGTCGCACGAACACTTCGTGCGCACTCGCTGGCGGCCGGTCATCGCCCAGCAGGCCATCACCTCGTTCGAGTTCGCCGAGCGGGCGCCGCTCACGGCAGGAAGGAGACCGCCGGTGAGCACCCGCCCGCACGGCCCGTACGGCATGGAGTACGCCCGGATCGAGGTTCCGGACATGCAGGCCACAATCGACTTCCTCGAATACCACGTCGGTCTGCAACTGGAGCAGCGCACGGACGAACACGCCTACCTGCGCGCCGACATCGAACACCACTCGATCGAGTTGATCCACGCGCCCGAACGCGCCGACGGATGGACGACCGCCGTCGGCTACAGCGTGGAGAGCGAGGAGGTCCTGGAGCAACTGCACAAGGCCGTTCTCGACGCCGGCCTCGAGGTCCTGGAACTGCAGGAGCGGCAGAAGGCGCTGTGCGACAACGGCTTCGCGGTGAAGGACCCCAACGGTCTGGTCGTCGAGCTGTTCACCGAGTTCCAGGAGTACGCCGAGCCGCCCCACATCGAGATCCGGCCGCTCGACCTGGTGCACCCCTTCATCGCCACCCCGAAGTTCGAGGAGACGCTGGACTTCTACCAGAACGTCCTGAAGTTCCTGCCCTCGGACCACGTCGTCGGCTCGACCACGTTCTACCGCTGCGAGGACCGCTACCACCACAGCCTCGCGGTGCAGAAGAACACGGAGCACTATGTCGCGCACCTGTGCTTCGCGATGAAGAGCCTCGACCATGTCATGCGGATGCGTGCCCGCGCGCTGTACAAGGGTGCCCCGATCGCCTCCGACATCGTCAACCACTCGGCATCGACGTCGATCGCGTTCTACATGCACGACACCCGATTCGGCCCGCGATACGAACTGTGCGACCGGCACCGGGTGTTCACACCGGAGGAGCATGAGACGCACCGGCCCCGCAGAATGCCGGCCGACCCGCGCAACATCGACGTGTGGCGTCCGGCCTCCGACGACTGGGGACGCTTTTGAGACAGCAGGTGCTGGACGTCCTGCGGCTGCTCGACACGACCCCCGCGCCACGAGGTCAGGAACGGACGGCGGCCCATCGGCTGCGCAGTTGGTGCGCGGCCCGGTGGCCGCACATCGAGTGGCAGGTGCAGGAGTACGGTTGCGAGGGTGGCAGTCTGGTTGCCACACAGGGGGCCGGCCCACTGCTGTACTCCCACCTCGACACGTCGCTGAACCACGACGGCGCGGGCATCCGGCTCATCACCGGCGACGCCGCGCCGGTCGGTCCGCTCGGCGTGGCCGGCGACGCGGTGACCGGCTTCGGGCTCGGGGTCGCCCGCGGGCCGGTGGCCGCCGCACTGGTCGCCTTCGCCGGAGCGGGTGCCGGACGGCTGCTGCTTGCCGGCTCCGGGACACACCGCCGCGCCAGCGGGATCACCGGCCTGGAGTCATATATCGACGCATACCCGCTGCCGCGGTCCGCGATCGTGGCCAAGTGCGGCCCTCCCACGCTGTTGTGGCACGAGCCCGGGGCGCTCTATCTGACCGTCCGGGTCACCGGCCGCTCCGGGGCCGCGATGGCGGCGGAGTCGGCCACGCCGGCCGGGGGAGTTGTCGCCTCGGCCGGCGTCATCCTGGACGAGCTGGCCCGCTGGCGCACGGCGTACCTGACCGCCGACCCGCGGCTCGGGCAGACCGGCCGGGCCTGTGGCATCGGTGCGATCGATAGCGGCTGGCCCGACAAGCCGGACCTCCTGCCGGCCCAGATGCGGATCGGTCTGTACGTCGTAGCCGGTGACCAGGTGGAGCCGAAGGCGCTGGCGGCCGAGCTGGCCGACCGGTTGCGGATGCGGTGCGCGGAGTCGGTGCTGCGGAACTGCGCGGTCGATGTGGAGGCCGAGCCGGTGGCGTCGGCTGCGGCCACGGCGACCGACGCCCCGGTGGTGACGGCAGCCTGGGCGGCCTGGCTCGAGGAGTTCGGCTCACCGCCGCCGACCGTCACCGGCTGGACGGGATCGACCGACGGCGTCGTGCTGCGCGCCTGCGGCGTCGAGACCGTACGCCTCGGCCCGCAGGCGAAGCCGGCCGCCGGTGATCCGCGTTGCGATGAACTGTCTCTGGCACAGCTGACCGCCTATGCGCGCATCTATCGGC
Organism: Streptomyces sp. NPDC051020; assembly: GCF_040683105.1. Lineage (NCBI taxonomy): Bacteria > Bacillati > Actinomycetota > Actinomycetes > Kitasatosporales > Streptomycetaceae > Streptomyces > Streptomyces sp. NPDC051020. Next base: position 42,025 of record NZ_JBFBCG010000061.1, read on the forward strand.
GGCTGTTGACAGAGCTGCCGGCGTAGCCCGGGGATTCCGGCGCGGGCGGCGGTTGCCGACGAACCGTGCGGGCAGCTCGTCGACAGCGCGGGCCACCCGCCACACCGGGAAGGGCTGCGTGGACCGGATCGTCACCGACTTGGTGTCCTCGACGGCACGGGTGGCGGTTTGGTCCTCGTCGAGACCGCCTCCGGCGTCACCGCCCCGGGAGACCGGCGAGGCCGGCCGCGAAGGTGCTCGTCCCCACGGACATGCCGCCGTGAAGCGTAGCGACGCCGTCCGTACCCCGATCGGAGGGCACGGCGGCTCCGCGACGGGAATGACCGACCGTCATCGAGAGGCCACGGCGTCACACTCCCCAGTCGTCGTTCACGGTGACGGCGTCGGCGATGCGGAATCGGCCACCGGCCAGCGGCGGTCCGGTGGGTTCACCCATTTCCACGACGTGCTTGCCGAACCTGGGCGTCAGCGGGCGGCCGACATCACGCCCCAGCCACAGACGCAGCAGGTGCCGGCGGCGTTCCGGCTGCGGGTGGTCGACGTAGCCGGAACGCGAGTGCAATGCGGCGTAGTTGAGCAGCCACTGCACATCCCCGGGCTGGAAGTCCATGTCGATCGGCAGGCCGTGGTACTGGGAGATCTCGTCGAAGAGGTTGATGGCCTCGACCTGGTCGGGCGTCAGCTTCGGGACGTCGGAGTACTGCTGGGCGCTGAAGATCATCGAGCTGCCCGCGTAGGTGCTGAAAACGCCGTCGACGTAGCTGATGATCGGCGAGGTGTATGTCAACTCCGGGGAGTCGGGGTCCTGGCGCCGCCAATCCCAGTGATAGGAGTCGAAGAGCCGCGGGGCGAGGTCCGGTCGGCGCAGCAGCAACTCGTTGTAGATCGTGGTGCCGCTGACCAGGCTGGAGGCTCCGCCCTCCTTGGCACCTCGCAGACACATGAGGGCGACGACGTCGGAGCTGTCCGAGTGGAACGGCAGCCGGTCCCGCACACGGGAGGGCAGGGCGCCCTCGTCGGACAACGTCTTGTCCGACGTGGCGATCACGTGGTCGAGCAGGTCGCCGCGCTGGTTCTGCCCGATCGGCCGACCGAGGTGCAGGCCCATGACGAAGAAGATGGCCGCGGCCATGACGTCGCCGTATTCCTTGGTGCGCAGGCCACGCACCAGGACGAAGCCCCGGCCGGTGTCCATCTGGCGGGCGCACTCGTCGTTCAGGGCACGACAGGCGTCGAACGGGTAGTCGGCGGCGGCGACGGTGCGCAGGTCTGGGTCGTCGGCGACGAAGCGCCGGCCCAGGTCTTCCAGCTCGGCACGCTCGGCATCGCTGAGGACGTAGATCCACTCCGTGGACTTGGACAGCTCGTCGCCGCGCCAGGCGGACGGCCCGGAGATCGGCTCACGGCGGACAGTGGAGGTCACGCTGATGCACTCCTCGAAGAAGTGATGACAGGCCCGTCGGCGAAGACACGACGGACGACGTTTCGGTGTGCGGTGGCTGCTCATCGCGCGGCGACGAACGGCACTCAGAAGACTCAGAGAACTCAGAACGGAGTCTGTGGCTCGCCGGCACCTGTTCCGGGGCGCAGTCCCTCCCGGGGCGGGGAGTAGCTGAGCTGTTGGCCGAAGGTCCGGCGGCCAGCGAAGGCGCCCATTAGAGCGACTGGCCTCATGCTGGTCCCGTCCTTTCGAGAAGTGTCCCCACGGTAGGGGAGGCCCAGGCGCTCGTCAATATGCGAGACGCCATCTTGCGAAGCGGCATGCTGGGTGAGCGGGTGCATCCCACCGTGCATGGTTCGGCGGCCGAGCGCTGCGGCAGAACGTCGGCGCGCACATGAGGCCTGGCCGACCGCAGGTGCCCGCGCGGCAGGTGGCCGAGTGTGACGAGACGGCCGTGGCCGGGTGGAGGGGCGATCCGGGCCAAGGCGAAAGAGCCCGGGCGGCGTCGACGGCACCAAGCCGCCGCCATTCCCAGTGAACGGACCGCCGGTCACGGACTTACATCATGTGACGGCCCATCAGCTTGAAGCCTTCAGAAAAGGGCGGGCTTCTGACCAGCGGGGTGAGCGAACCGCAAGGGGGGCGCTGGACCACAGTCGCTGTTGAGCCCCATCACGACGGTCATGGGGGGCGACCATCCGCGGCGACGAACTCCCGCCCGACGCGCCCGGGCAGGGTACCGGGTTCGCGAGCGTGTGGTTCTACTCCTGCTATGCGCCGCTGGTGCTGTGGGGGCCGCTGTTGGCGGTGCTGACAGTGGCGTACTGGCGGCGTCGACGTGCGGGTGGCGCGTCGACGGCTGCTCGCTGATGTCGTGTGTGGACGATGACCTCCTCAAAAGGGGCTCTCCTGCCGCATGTGTGGGTGCTGTGACCTGGTCTGATACGTGAAACACGCCGCTTCCTGTGATCCTTGAGGTGTCTAGGCTCAAGTTTGATCAAGCAGAGAAACGGCGTGTCTGTCTTTAGGATATGGAAGCGGACGCTGACGGCCGAACACACGGTGGTCGAGGGCGTCCGGATCGACGAGAACGAACAGTGTGTGGTCGTGTCGGTACGGCC